>CASDWR010000235.1 GCA_949284665.1 uncultured Rikenellaceae bacterium
CCTTCCACCTCCAGTCCGATGTCGGTGAGAATCGTGGCCATCTGATCGACCGTCAGATCGGTGTCGATATAATTTTTAAGCCAGTTGTAGGAGATATTCATATCGCGTTTATATGTAATAATCCAGAAAATCGTACAAAGTTATAAATTTCCCGTGAAAAAGCGTTCAATTCTTCTCTATTTCGATCCGAAATAGAGGAATATCATTCCGATCAGGATCAACAGAAGATCGGCGGCTTTCGCTTTGAGATTTTTTTCATGGAATAGCAAGGCCCCGCAGAGGAAAGAGATGATCACCGAACCGCGCCGTATCATCGAAACTACGGAAATCATCGCATCATCTGCGCTCAAGGCAAACAGGTAGGCACAATCAGCCAACGACAGAAAAACGGAAATCAATGGAATCGCCCAACTCCAATGGAACGGGGTTGTGTCATGACGGCTATAAAGACGCAGCAGGATTACGGCCCCCGACATCATGATCAATTGGTAGAGGTTGTACCAACTTTGTACAAACACTGGGTCGAGTCTCGTCATGATGTATTTGTCGTAAAGGCCACTGATGGCACCCGTTATTGCTGCAATGGCAATGAAAAGTATCCATCTGTTGTGAATGAAATCAACCCCCTCCCGTTTGCTTGACCGACTCAACAGGAAAAGCGATACAGCAGCCAGAACCACCCCGACCCATTGAAGCGCATTGAGCCTTTCGCCGAACAGGAGCATGGCCCCGATGAGGACCAAAACCGGGCGGGTTGCATTGATCGGTCCTACGATCGTAATTGGGAGGTGTTTGATGCCCACATATCCGAATATCCATGAAATCAGTACGATGGTAGATTTAAGGACCACCAGCAAATGATCATGCAGGTCGCCTTTACAACTCTCGAAAAGCGTTCCATCAAACCAGCCGAGATGCAATTCGGTAGAGATGATTACGGGAGAAAAAATCAGCGTGGAAAAAAATGTATTCAACCATAATACCGGCAGTACGGCATTCTTATCGAGCGCCTGTTTCTTTGCTGCGTCGTACAATCCCAACAGGGCAGCCGATATGAAAGCGAGTATCAACCACATACTTCCCGATCCTGATAATTAGCGTTTGGCTCCGTGTCGCATGGAAGCAAGTTCCCAAAACGGTCTGCAAAGATAATACATATATCGGATCGCCGGGTCGGTTGCCTTGAGGAAGATGTAACTCGCATGCGACGTTAGACAGGATTTCGAATATCTACAGAAAATTTCCTGCAGATATTCGCTTCCCATACGCCGGAGAGAGACATCTCCCCAGGTCGGGGCTTCTCCAGACAGTGGGATAATCCCCATGCGGGAACCTCCTTACCGGGATATTTCTTCCGAAACTCCAGTCTCGGATTTTATGAGATCGGAGTAAATCGCTTCAGGCAGGGGGTGCATGTTGTATTGCGAAGCCATCGCTTCACCGTATGCACCGGTGCTTTTAATACTTATTATGTCGCCTCTTTTCAATACTGGCAAACGAAGATCCCTGGCAAATGTGTCGGATGACTCGCACACGGTTCCCACTACATCGTATGTGTCGTACTCTTCACCGCCGGAAAGGTTTTCCAGCGCATGGCGGGCATCGTACAATGCCGGCCGAATCAGTTCGGTCATGCTGGCATCCACGATTGCCAACCGGCGACCGGATTCTGTCGTTTTGGTGAAAAGTACCCGTGTGATTAGTTCTCCGCACTGTGCAACGATCGCCCTCCCCAGTTCGAAGTGTATCCGGATGTCGGGATCGACTTGCAGGTTTTCGGCAAATGTGGCGAAATAGCTGCGGAAATCGGGGATGGAATTACTGTCCGGATGGCCGTAATCGATTCCAAGACCGCCTCCCAAATCAAGGTGTGCCGGTCGGATCCCTTGCTCTTCGAACCATCGGTAAATGTCGTTTACCCTTAGGCACAACTCCTTGAATACCGCCATATCAGTAATCTGAGAACCGATGTGAAAGTGTAGTCCGATGATCCGTATGTGATGAAACGAATCGAGCGATGCAAGCAGGCGGTCTATTTCCCGTTGGGCGATTCCAAACTTATCGTCAGCTGTCCCGGTTGTGATAAGACGGTGGGTCCGAGGGTCGACATCCGGATTGATACGCAATGCGATGTCGGTCCGTTCTCCGAGTTCACCTGAAATCTTGTCGATAATCTCTATCTCCTGAAGCGATTCGCAATTGAAAGCAAGAATCTTTTTCTCGATTCCCAACCGTAATTCCTCATCGCGTTTTCCCACCCCGGCAAATACGATTTTTTCGGCCGGGAAACCCGACTCGATCGCTCGTTCGATTTCGTTGCCGCTTACGGCGTCGATTCCCAGACCATACTGGGCAATGATGCGTAGCAGACGCGGGTTCGAATTGGCTTTCATGGCATAATGTACCAGAAAGCCGTATCGACCGGCCTCTTTTTGAAGAACTTCGAGCGTGTTTTGCAACAATGTCGTATCGTAAAGATAGATCGGCGTCGAGTAAAAACGCAGTAAATCTTTGACTTCTCGGCTTAACATGTGACCTCCAGTAGCGCTTTGTGAAGTAAATTGAGCGTTTCCTTTTTATGAATCGTGTCGACCAGCAGCGCAATGCTTCGCTCACTGGCCCCGTAAGAGATCATTTTGACAGGTATGTCACGCAAACTGTCCGCAATCCGAGCCCCAAGTCCGCTTGCCGAAGGATCCAGATGCCCTGTTATACATACGATGGTGTTGTCTGAATCGGTTTCGATGTTCCCGAATCCTTGCAATTCATTGACAATCTCTTGCAAGTGCCCCGTGTTGTCTATGGTAAGCGAAACAGCCACCTCTGATGTGGTAATCATGTCGATGGGCGTCTTATAGTGCTCGAATACCTCGAAAACACGGCGCAGAAAACCGTATGCCATGAGCATCCCGGTCGAATGGATGCGTATGGCGGTAATTCCGTCTTTGGCAGCTACTGCATGGAACACGGAACCGCTGTTCTCCTCGTTGGATACAACCGTCCCTTCGGCTTCGGGCTCCATCGTATTTTTCAAAAGTACGGGGATTTGTTTGTCACGGCAAGGTCGAATCGTGTCCGGGTGGAGAATCTTGGCTCCGAAATA
>CASDWR010000236.1 GCA_949284665.1 uncultured Rikenellaceae bacterium
AAAAATTGTATCGTGTGCGGTATCGGGTGGCACAGGATACGGCCGATCTCCACAAATGGATTTTCAGCGCTCCATGGATGGGAGGTGAGCGATACCGGTTCGAAGCGCCGGCCGGAACATTCGTAAACATTGCCGGCGAGGTGAATGATACCATTCGGACCGAATTTACGGTGATGTCACCCGACAAGTTCGGATCGCTGGTGGTCAATGTGAAAGGTAAAACCGACAATGCCTGTTACATATTGGAGCTGCTGGATACCAATGACAAGATTATCGAGAGCCGGTATTATGCCCGGACAGGCCGTTATGTTTTCAATTATATTCCTGCCGGTGAGGTTAAACTGCGGGTGGTGGAAGATGTGAACGCGAATGGGCAGTGGGATACCGGCAGCGTGCTCCGGCGCATTCAGCCTGAACGGGTAGAACTCGTTGCGGACGAGTCCGGCAATGAGATGATTGCCATGAAAGTGAATTGGGAAGTGGAAATAGACGTGGATATGAGTGACCTCTTCAAGCCGCTTACGACTGAAGTCGTGCGGGAACAACTGCGCAAGTCGGAAGAAGTGCGGGCAAAACGAATGATGGAAGAGTTGATGAAAAGGCTGAATCAAAACGGAGACCAAACCCAGAATCAAAACGGCCAAGGTTACCAGAATACCTACGGTACTTATAATTGATTGACAAAAAATCCGTCCGGAAGATGAAAAAGAGAGTTGTATTGATATTGTGGCTGGTTTTTGCGGGATGGTTTTTACCACTCCATGCCCAGCACTATATCGGAGCCATGGGAGGGTACGGGGTAGGATCCGCACGTTTTTATCCGGCCAAGGAAACCCGCATGGTTTGGGGAATGTATTCGGGCGGTGTCGCTTGGAAATATTACAGTGCGGTAAAGTTCGTGGGGGCCGTCGGCGCGGAGATGCAGTTTTTACAGCGGGGTTTCGAATACGAATTGTTCCGTGATTCGGATACCACATACCGTCGGACACTCAATTCGGTGGTGGTTCCCTTGATTTGGCAACCCTATTTTTACGCGTTCAACCGTCATGTTCGTGTTTTCATGAATCTTGCGCTGACGTTTTCCTATAATTTCGATTCCTGGGCCGATTCCTTGTCGACACGTCAGGGTGTGTATTGGTCTCAGAAATACGATATGCAGCTGGTGAGAGACAACCGTTGGGGATATGGCCTTTGCGGAGGCATCGGCATCGGTGTCTTATTCGATCGTTGGGAAGTGATGGTCGAAGGTCGTTACTGGTACGGCTATTCGGATATTCTCAAGAACAGGAACAAATACGCGACCAATCCGTTGCGCTCGCCGCTCGACAACATCACCGTGTCGGCCGGGTTCTTTTACCGGCTCGGGAAAAAGGATCTGTTGATCGGTCCGAATCTGAGAGCAGAACGGAGGGCGGCCGAACGGGAAAAAAGAAAAATGCAAAAAGAGACGATCTTACAGAATGGAAACGACAAGACAACAAAAAGTCGCACGACAGATCCAGAAGGACGTTAGCGACATTTTCATGAAAGAGATGTCGGACCTTTTCCGTGGTATGATGGTGTCGGTGACCGTGGTACGGATGAGTCCGGATCTGGGATATGCCAAAATCTATTTGAGCGTATTCCCGTTCGACCGCAGTGCTGAAGTGATGTCGGCAGTGGAGAGCAATGCCTGGAAAATCCGTAAGCTGTTGGGCACGCGTATGCGCAACCAACTTAAATCCGTCCCTGAAATCTCCTTTTTCCTCGACGACTCGTTGGAGTATGTCGAACATATTGACAGTTTGTTGAAGGAATAAGCCGATCGGAAATGAAACTTCACCTGCTTTTTGCCGAACGATACCTGCGATCGCCCAAATCGCTGTCTGTCATTAATGTCATTTCGCGGGTGAGTATCTTTGCCGTAGCCGTTCCTGTGGCGGCGATGGTGATTCTGCTTTCGGTCTTCAATGGCTTCGAGGACCTTGTGAAGCAGATGTTCAATGAGTTCGATCCCGATATTGCAATTACTCCGGCGAAAGGTAAAGTGTTCGAAACCTCCCGGATCGACCTGAAAGGGCTGCGGGAAATGGAAGGGGTGGACGAGTGTTCGTCCATATTGGAAGAGAGTGTCCTGATGGAATACCGCGGCCGTCAGGCCCTCGGTGTGTTGCGCGGTGTCGATTCGCTGTACGAGCGTGTAGTCCCGGTCCGCGACTTGATCGTAAACGGCGAATACAAACTGCACTTCGGCGATATGGAGCAGGCAATCGTCGGACGGGGCATCGCCTATTCCCTCGGTATACGGACATCGTTTTATAATCCATTGAATGTCTATGCTCCGCGGCGCGGAACATTCTCTTCGTTGTTGCCGATGGAGAGTTATCGTAGCGGAAGACTCTTCCCTGCGGGTGTGTTCGCTTTGGATGTCGAAACGGATGGTACGTATGTGATCTGTCCGATCGATTTTGCCCGGAGACTACTCAACTATCCGGACCGGGTCTCTTCGTTGATGGTTTCATTGGATAAGAACTGCGATCCCGATGAGATGAGGGAGCGCATCGCTTCGTTCGTGGGACCCGATTTCGACGTGCGGACACGTTTCCAGCAGAAAGCCTCCATGTACCGGATCATGAAATATGAAAAATGGGGTGTCTTTTTTATAACTTTGCTTGTGTTGATTATCGCTTCGTTCTCGATCGTGGGGTCGTTGACGATGTTGATTATTGAAAAGAGCGACGATACGCGGACATTGATTACGTTGGGGGCGGACGTACGTTTTGTCCGCAGGATATTTTTCAGTGAAGGGATGTTGATTTGCGGATTGGGCATTGTCGGCGGGATGACATTGGGTGTTCTTGTCTGTGCCGTACAGCAATGGTTCGGAATTATCAAAATAGGTGCACAGACATTTCTCGTGGACAGTTATCCGGTGGTGATGCGAATCGGCGATCTGGTCGGTATCCTTGTAGCGGCGATAATCGTCAGTGCGATTATCTGTAAACTTACGGTGTCCAAAACGATGCCGCGAACCCTTATTCGATTATGAAGACGATCGATTTTTTGAAAAAACATGCCTCTTGGGGGCAGATGTTCGGCATTATGTTTTTTGCGGCGATTGCGGTCAGTTGTCGGTCTGCCAAGACCATTCCGAACGATGAGTTATCTGCTATCTTTGTGGACATGTATGAAGTGACGGCCTATTGCCAGACGAACGGAATGAATTGTGACAGCATCGATGTGTATACTCCCGTGTTGCAGAAATACGGGTACGATGCCAACGATTTTATCCATACGCTCGGCAACTTTACGCGTCGGAAGACTTCGCGTCTGTCGGATATCGTGGAAGAGGCGATTCGCCTTCTGGATGAGGAGTATGCCAAATATTCCAAAAAGGTCCAGACGTTGGAGAAAATCGACAGCATTGCTTTGGAAATGTGTAAGGAGGTGGTGTACGAGGATTCATTGATCGAGGTGCGGCGTAAGAGAGATACCGTACGATTGCGGGTTGCCATTCCTGTGAAGCCGGGCAGTTACAGGTTGAGTTACGGCTATCGACTTGATTCGCTCGATGAGAATAGCGGTTTGCAGAACCGCTGGATGTTGATCGACTCACTCGGCAAACAGATCCGTTATCCGGCCATTGATCGAATCCGGAATAAGGAATGGAATCGTTATGAGACATTTATTGAAGTGGATGATCGTTCTGACTCGTTGATCCTGACATTCGGCAATTATGGCAAGAATCTGAAGACTCCCCATCTGACGATCGATTCGCTGAGGGTGGTCTATTATCCGCCGAAAGAGGAGGCTTTGGAGGTACTCAAACGATCGATCATCGATTACAGGTTGATGATAAACGGAAGGGAATATGACCGGGTTACGAAGGATAGCAGCACATTACGTATTGTACCGCCGCAAGCTCCTGCCTTACGGGATACTGTCGCTGTCGAGTGACGGAACGGTAATCGACATCGAGTCCTGCAATGAGATCGATCGCCGGCCTGGGGTTGAGTTCCATAACGGTATTTTGATTCCGGACATGGTGAATGCCCATTGTCATCTGGAACTTTCGTACATGGCCGGGATGATTCCGGCGGGTTGTGGTTTTATCGGGTTCGCACGAGGAATGGGTGAACGACGAGGGGCCAGTACGGAAGAGGAACGGAAACGGGCAATCGTTGCTGCCGATGCAGCCATGTGGCGCGAAGGCATCGGTGCGGTGGGAGACGTATGCAATGGTGTTACTTCTTTCGAAACCAAACGGGTCAGTCCGATCCGGTATATCAATTTTCTCGAAATTTTCGGATTGCAGACCCGCTCGACGGAGGTGACACGTGCGTTGGCCGATCGGGCCAAAGAGGAGGGCCTCGATTATACGGTGACCCCGCATTCGTGTTATTCCGTCCCGAGAGAGGTGTTTGCTGCGGTCGTCCGGGGAGATGTCCCGTCGAATGGGGATTTCCCGTTGTCGATCCATTTTATGGAGAGCATTTCTGAAGAGCAACTTTTTTATGGCCGTGGAGCGATGGCCGAGTGGTATGCGGAACGGGGCTGGGAATGTGATTTTCTCGATTATGGCTCGCCTGCGGGGAGAGTGGAAAGAGAAGTTCCGCCGGATCGGAAAATATTACTCGTACACGGTTGCTGCGCTACGGATGAGGTCATAAAAAGTGTGTCTGACCATTTCTCTGATCGTGTGACCTGGGTCCTGTGCCCCGGTTCGAATCGATACATTTCCGATATGTTGCCACCGGTGCAACTGTTACGGCGTTCGGGTGTACGAATTGCCGTAGGGACCGATTCTTTGGCTTCGAATTGGACCTTAAGCATCGTGGAAGAGTTGAAACGGTTCAACGGTGTCCCCCTTGAGGAGTTGTTGTGTTGGGCTACCTGTAACGGTGCCGAAGCGCTTGGAATTGGCGACCGGATCGGGTCGTTCGAACGGGGGCGGCGTTCGGGGGTAGTATTGTTGAGCGGTATCGATTGGGAAAGAATGGCGCTCGGAGACGGGGCCCGGACACAGAGAATCCTCTGAACGGTCTGCAAAATCGGAAATATTTTATAATTTTGCCGCTTGTAGCATTCCGCAGTGTCACGGAAGGGCGTACGGGTTGCTTCTGTGGTCAATCGGCTGAAGGAGCATTGATAATAGGTCGTTATGGAAAAAAATTATCGCAAGGAAGAGTTGTATGAGCCCCGGGTAATCGAAGAACTGTCGGAACATTACCGGCGGATTATCGAACTGTTGGGAGAAGATTCGACGCGTGAGGGTTTGTTGAAGACTCCCGAGCGGGTGGCCAAGGCAATGGCCTTTTTGACGAAGGGTTATGCGGAAGATCCGAAAGAAATTCTGTTATCGGCCCGGTTCAAGGAGGAGTACAAACAGATGGTCATTGTCAAGGATATCGAACTATATTCGATGTGTGAGCACCACATGATGCCTTTTTACGGCAAGGCACACGTGGCATATATTCCGAACGGATATATTACCGGGTTGTCGAAAATTGCGCGTGTGGTCGAGTGTTTTGCCCGTCGCCTGCAGGTACAGGAGCGTTTGACGGTGCAGATACGCAATTGTATTCAGGAAGCACTCGACCCGTTGGGAGTGGCTGTGGTGATCGAAGCAGCCCACACCTGTATGCAGATGAGAGGCGTGCAGAAGCAGAATTCGGTAACCACGACCTCTGCCTTTACGGGGGTTTTCATGAAGCAGCAGCAGACAAGAGAAGAGTTCATGCAGTTGATCAGCGCACGATTGCGTTGATTCGTTCCGTTTGGACATACTCGTCGTTGGGGCGGGTGCATGCTGGAAAAAGAATGGGAACAGGGCGAACGGCAGAAAAAGATTGACAAAGAAAAAGAGTGAAAAATATCGTATAAGATCATGGAGTACAATTTCAAGGAGATCGAAGCCAAATGGCAGCAGGAGTGGAAGCGTCGGAATACGTACAGGGTGGAAACGGATGAAAAGCGTCCGAAATTCTATGTGCTCGACATGTTCCCTTACCCTTCGGGAGCGGGGTTGCATGTGGGGCACCCGCTCGGATATATCGCATCGGATATTTATTCCCGTTACAAACGTATGTGCGGGTTCAACGTACTCCATCCGATGGGATATGATGCTTTCGGGCTGCCGGCTGAACAGTATGCCATCCAGACGGGACAGCATCCGGCGGTGACGACGGCCCGGAATATCGATCGTTATCGTAGCCAGTTGGATAAAATCGGTTTCAGTTACGATTGGAACCGGGAGGTCCGTACATGTGATCCGAAATATTACAAATGGACACAGTGGGCTTTCCTGAAAATGTATGGCCACTATTATGACAAGGATAAACAACAGGCTCGTCCTGTAGAAGAGTTGATTGCTGCATTCGGGAAGCGTGGTACCGAGGGATTGAATGCGGCTTGTACGGAGGAGATGCATTTTACGGCTACTGAATGGAATGGATGGGATGAACGGAAACGGGAGGATATTTTGCAGAACTACCGCATTGCTTTCCGTGCCGATACGATGGTGAACTGGTGTCCCGAGTTGGGAACGGTTTTGGCCAACGATGAAGTGAAGGATGGCCTTTCCGTCCGCGGAGGGTACCCGGTAGTGCAGAAACAGATGAAACAGTGGCAGTTGCGTGTCACGGCCTATGCGCAACGTCTGCTTGATGGTTTGGACGGTCTGGAGTGGAGCGATTCGTTGAAGGAGATACAGCGGAACTGGATCGGTCGGAGTGTCGGAGCACAGGTGTTTTTCGATATTAAAGGGAGCGATCGTAAACTGGAGATTTTTACGACCCGTCCCGATACGATTTTCGGCGTGACGTTCATGGTGATCGCTCCCGAGCATGAGTGGGTTCCCGAGTTGACTACTCCGGAGAACCGAAAGGCGGTGGAAGAGTATCTCGAACAGACCAGCAAAAGATCCGAACGGGAACGGATTGCCGAGACACGTCGTGTGAGTGGTGTTTTTACCGGTGCTTGGGCAGTCAATCCGTTTACCGGGAAAGAGATTCCGATCTATATCAGCGATTACGTGTTATGCGGTTACGGTACGGGTGCCATCATGGCCGTACCTGCACACGACTCGCGCGATTACGCTTTTGCCCGTCACTTTGGTCTGGAGATTGTCCCGGTGGTCGAAGGTGGAGACATATCGGTCGGCAGTTACGATGCAAAGAGCGGTCGTATGATTAACTCCGGATTTATTACCGGTCTCGATGTGAAGGAGGCTATTGAAAAGATGTTCGACGAGATCGAGCGCCGCAAGTTGGGCGGCCGTCGGGTCAACTATCGTTTACGTGATGCCATTTTCAGCCGGCAACGTTATTGGGGCGAGCCCTTCCCGATCTATTACAAGGAGGGTGTCGCCTGTCCGCTCGGGGAGTCACAGTTGCCGTTGGAACTGCCTGATATCAGCAATTTTGGCCCAACGGCCGAAGGAGAACCACCATTGGCACGGGTCGAAAACTGGAAGACAAAGGAGGGGTATCCCTATGAGGTGAGCACCATGCCCGGTTTTGCCGGCTCCTCGGCTTACTATCTGCGGTATATGGATCCCCATAACGACAAGGAGTTGGTGGATCGCCGCGCCAACGAATATTGGCGGAGCGTGGATCTTTATGTGGGTGGAATCGAACATGCCACGGGCCATCTGATCTATTCCCGGTTCTGGAACAAGTTCCTTTACGATCTTGGTTATGTATGCGAACAGGAACCGTTCCGCAAATTGGTCAATCAGGGGATGATTCAGGGACGGTCGAATTTCGTATACCGGATTGTCGGGACCAATCGTTTCGTATCGTTTGGGCTCAAGGACGGTTATGAAACACAGGAGATCCACGTGGATGTAAATCTTGTGAAGAACGATTTGCTCGATCTGGAGGCTTTCCGGGCATGGAGACCGGAATTTGCCGATGCGGAGTTCGTACTTGAAGATGGGAAGTACCTTTGCGGTTGGGCTGTCGAGAAGATGAGCAAGTCGATGTACAATGTCATCAATCCGGACGACATCGTTGAGAATTACGGTGCCGATACGTTGCGCATGTACGAGATGTTCCTCGGACCTCTCGAACAGAGTAAACCCTGGGATACCAATGGGATCGACGGTGTGCACAAGTTCCTGCGCCGGTTCTGGCGGCTGTTCTTCGATCGTGAAGGACAATGGGCCGTAAGTGAAGAAAAAGCCGGACAGGGCGAACTGAAAACGCTCCACAAGACGATCAGGAAGGTCCGCGAAGATATAGAGAATTTCTCGTTCAATACATCTGTGGCTGCTTTTATGATTTGTATCAATGAATTGGGGGATTGCAAAAAACGGGAGATACTGGAGCCGTTGACAGCATTGCTGGCCCCGTTTGCACCTCATATTGCCGAGGAGTTGTGGAGTTTGCTGGGACATTCTTCATCCGTATGCGAAGCCGCTTATCCGGTATCCGATCCGGCATATTTGCAAGAGACCACTTTCGAATATCCGGTTTCTGTAAACGGAAAATTGCGTTTTCGGAAAGAGCTGCCTCTCGGAATTTCCGCTTCGGAAGTTGAAGCGGCCGTGTTGGCGGATGACAATGCGGCCCGGTGGCTTGAGGGAAAGAGTCCGAAGAAAGTAATTTTTGTGCCGGGGAAAATCATTAATATCGTGGTTTGATCTTCCCGCGGTCGGTACATGTCGGAAGCGAAGCGATGAAACGGGTAGTGGTAGGTCTTTCGGGAGGAGTCGACTCCTCCGTTGCGGCGTATCTGCTGAAAGAGCAAGGGTACGACGTAATAGGATTGTTTATGCGTAACTGGCACGATACGGCAGGTACGCTTTCGGGCGATTGTCCGTGGTACGACGACCAACTTTTTGCCGAATTGGTGGCCAAAAGGCTTGATATACCTTTCCGTTTTGTCGACTTGAGTGATGTTTACCGCGAACGGGTTGTGGATTACATGTTTGCCGAGTATGGGCGTGGACGAACGCCCAATCCCGATGTACTGTGCAACCGGGAGATCAAGTTCGATGCTTTCCTTGATGAGGCTTTGAAACTCGGAGCCGATTATGTGGCTACTGGACATTACTGTCGACGACGCGATGATGTTACCGCAGGGGGGAGAGTGTACCATCGCCTGTTGGCGGGTGTCGATTCCAACAAGGATCAGAGTTATTTTTTATGTCAGTTGTCGCAGGGGCAACTCGAACGTGCACTTTTCCCGCTGGGAGACATTTGTAAACCGGAGGTGCGTCGAATCGCCCAGGAGCAGAAATTGGCAACGGCCAAACGCAAGGATTCACAGGGAATCTGTTTTGTGGGCAAGGTGGATTTGCCCTTGTTCCTGCAGCAGCAACTTGCGGCTCGGGCAGGCGATATTGTCGAGATTCCGGCAGATTGGAAGGGATATGGCTCCCCTCGGGACCACTCCTTGCAGGAGGCGGCAACCCCGTGGCAATATGCCCCGTCGGATGGGGTGAAGGTCGGAGAGCACGACGGCGCTCATTTTTATACGATCGGTCAGCGAAAAGGGTTGCACGTGGGCGGAAAACCCGAACCGCTTTTCGTGATCGCTACGGATGTGACGGAAAATGTCGTCTACGTAGGTCAGGGGCAGTCACACCCGGGTTTGTATCGACGGGCTCTTCGGATACGTCCCGAGGAAATGCACTGGGTCAGTCCCGACAGAGTGTTGCCCACAGGTAGCGAACGTCGCTTTTCGATGCGGATACGCTATCGCCAACCGTTGCAGGGCGGCGTGTTGCATGTGGTGGATGATGGGGGATATATCCTGTTTGATCGGCCTCAAAGGGGAATTACGGCAGGTCAGTTCGCCGTTTGGTACGATGGGGATGAATTGGTAGGATCCGGGGTGATCGACCGATAGAGGCAGGCAAACGCCCGTTAATTTAATATAATCGGATAGAAAGAATCGTGTGTGAAAACCGTTTCCCGGCGATATGGGGATCGGGTATATCCCTTTTGTGAATCGAGAGGAGACCGGTATGAATTCCCGTAATGGCTGGCGGGTCGATGGATGTCCGGACCGGATAGGAAGTATGGTTTGTTTGACTTTTTCGGATATGCTGTATTGCTCCATTCTTTCATAAAAAAGGAAACTAAAAGTAGCTTTCTTCGTTTTAGTGTCATGAGTTTTGTGACTTTTTTTGAGAAACCTGTTTCGATTGGGTAGTTTGTTTGTCGTAAATCAATTGAAGCATTAATCATCGGAGCTTATGACAAAAGGTAAAAAGGAAGACAAAAAGCACACTGTGAGTTATCTGATTTATGCCAGAGATGTGCAGAACTATGTGAATCAGTATTATGATGGCGGCGAGTCCAGGGCGCGATCGTTAGCGGCCGTGTGGCGAAAATATGCCCTGAAAAGGTACTGTGTCAGCATGGGTACGCTCCGCAACGTAATGAAAGTGGATACGAGGGAATTGGATGCTAGGTGTGAAGAGTTCATCCGGGAGTGTTTGGCTGCTGATGAACGGAAACTCGAGCGCGAGCGTATGAGGCGTATGGCAAAGAGAAACCTGAGGCATGGGTTTTAGTCTGAATTGGTTTGACGACCTTCCTTGGGATTGTGTGGCGAAAAATACGGCCGGACGGAAAGTCTGCATCGGCCAACCGCAAAATGAGAAGGGAAAACTCTGTTTGTGCCGTGATTGTTTTGGAATGGATTTCCACAAGGAGTGCCGTATGAAACTGCGTCGAGAAGAGATTCAACGGGAAGACATGTCCGGCTGTCACTTTGACAGCCGGACATGTCATAAAAACGGGCAAGGATTGCAAATTTGGCAGAAAAACAGGGGTAAAAAGATTTGGCATACAATATGATGTTTCCCTGGTGCAACCGAAAATGGAAAGGTCGGCAAACAAGAAAGTAGCAAGTAAAACAAATACAACCAATAAAATTCATAAATCATGACTGTAAAACCATTATCAGACAGAGTTTTGATCCAACCCAATCCGGCGGAAGAGAAGACAGCGGCAGGGTTGATTATCCCGGACACTGCAAAGGAGAAACCTCTTGCAGGCAAGGTGATTGCCGTAGGACCCGGCACGGCCGATATCAAG
>CASDWR010000237.1 GCA_949284665.1 uncultured Rikenellaceae bacterium
CGGTGAGTATACGGTGCCGGATTATGCGAGTCTTGATGACCAGGTGCTTTTATGGCAAAAATATAATAGTCGCAAGAAACTCGCTCTCGAAGGGTTGGATACCTATTGGCTTGCCAAGCCGTTGCGCACCTCGGTTGGTCACAAGCACAATATCAATGTTGAGGTCGGCGATTCGCAATCGTTGCGTGCCGTCATGGACTTTACATATAATGATGTCCAGGGTGTAATGAAAGGCTCCGACCGTCGGAATGTACAGGGGAGTATCAATATTTCGTATCGGACCAAGAAAATTATTTTCCGTGACATCATGTCCGTTACGTCGAACAAAAGCCATGAGTCGCCCTACGGTACGTTCAGTGATTATGCGAAAATGAATCCGTTCTGGCAGGCTACCGATGCTAATGGCAATATATTACGTTTTGTCGAATTGGGAAAGAACTTGTTTGAATCGAGTACTTATAATGTTGCCAATCCGATGTACGATGCAGAGATCGGGACGATGTTCGAATCGAGTTATCTTGATTTTACCAATAACTTCTATGCGGAATGGAACATTTCAAAGAGTTTGAAAGCGACAGGTCGTTTCGGTATTTCGGCACAGCGCAGTTCTTCCGAGAATTTTTATCCGGCTCTTCATTCGAAATTCTCACAGATGGCGGATGAAGAACTTAAAGGCAGTTATGACTACACGTCCGGTGGCCGGAGTTCAGTATCGGGAGATGTGAACCTTAATTATAATAAGAGTTTCGGCAAACATAATCTGTTTGCGAACTTGCGTGGGCAAATCTCCGAGACACAATACACGACTACGCAGATAAGCGCAGTGGGTTTTCCAAACAGCACAGCAGCAGACATCTCTTTTGCAAGGGAATATGCAGAAGGTCGTCCTTTGAGCATTGCATCGATCAACCGGGAAGTGGGTACATCCTTGTCAGCCGCTTATGACTACGACAGCCGTTATCTGGTTGATCTGACGTATGCCCTTAATGCTTCGTCGCTTTATGGAGCCAACAATCGTTGGGCAAACAATTATGCCATCGGTTTGGGATGGAACCTGCACAATGAGGCATTTTTGCGCGATGTGGAATCATTGGATCTGTTGAAGATTCGCGGTTCGTACGGTTTGACCGGTAACCAGAACTTCTCGACGAGTGCAGCCATTCCTACCTATAATTATATGACCGATTACTCCTATCTTTATCAGATGGGAGCTCAATTGGCTATGATGCCGAATCCTGACCTGATGTGGGAACAAAAACAGGACCTGAATGTCGGATTCGAGGCACGTTGGAAAGGTTTGTCACTTGTGTTTGATTACTATACGGCAGATACGAAAAACATGCTTACGGCTGTGTCGATAGCTCCTTCGACCGGTTTTACGTCCGTACAGAGCAATCTCGGTCTGGTGCGCAATCAAGGTGTTGAGTTGGAGGCAAGATATACCGTATGGCAGCGAAAGAATGGGTTTGTCAACGTGTTCGGATCGTTTGTGACGAACGAGAATGAGATAATCCGTCTGAGCGAGAGCATGAGAGAGTACAACGAAAATAACCGTCGTCTGGCGGAGGAAGAGGGACGTACTGCTCCACAACCCATTTACGAGGATGGAAATTCGATGACGGCGATCTGGGCCATGCAGTCGGCAGGTATCGATCCGCAGAGCGGTAAAGAGGTATATGTGAAAAGGGATGGTACGCTGACCTATGATTATGATCCCGATGAATGGGTGGTTTGCGGTGATACAACGCCCAAGTATCGCGGAAACTTCGGTTTCTCGGCAGAATACAAGGGAGTCGGTTTGAATGCCGTATTCAGCTACCAGACCGGTTATCAACTTTACAATACGACCTTGCTCAATAAGGTAGAAAATATCAATATCGATTATAATGTCGATCGTCGGGTATTGCTTGGACGATGGAGTGCTCCGGGACAGGAAACATCGTTCAAGTCCATATACGATCAATCTGCAACGCAGGCTACTTCCCGTTTTGTTCAGGAAGCCGGTGAGTTGAACTTTTCCTCGTTGTCGCTTTATTATGAATTTCCCAATAAACTGGTGTCCAAGTGGGGGATGCAGCGGATGCGTATGACATTCTATATC
>CASDWR010000238.1 GCA_949284665.1 uncultured Rikenellaceae bacterium
AAAAGAGAAGCCAATGCGTTCAGAAATATAACAATTTTTATTGAACAGGATAAAAATTGAACCTACAAACCTATCATTGCCCTCTGCCACAAATTCTACGACAAGAAACATAAAATAAAGAGTGACTAATTTAAATCAATAAATGGCCACCCTTTATTTTGTTCCACGTGGAACAATCCATGTTAATTTATTTCGATTTTTTCGCCCAAGAATCCTTCAACTCAACAGTACGATTAAAAACAATTTTTTCAGGTGTCGTGTCGGGATCTACACAAAAATAACCTACACGCTCAAACTGAAACTTGTCACCTATTGATGACTCTGCCAACGATGGCTCCACAAAAACTTTCGACACAACTTTCGACTCTGGATTCAAATAATCAAGAAATGTCTTGCCATCCTCAACATCATTCGGATCCTCTTTCAAAAAAAGATTTGAATAAAAACGTACTTCCGCCTCCTTCGCATCCTTAACAGAAACCCAATGTATAACCCCTTTCACACGCCTACCATCGGATGAAGAACCATTTCCTGACATGGGATCGTACGTACAGCGCAACTCTGTTACATTACCATCCGAATCCTTAATAACCTCCTCACAACAAATCAAATACGAATAACGTAACCGAACTTCTGCTCCTGGTGCCAAACGATAATATTTAGGAGGGGGAGTCTCCATAAAATCCGTAGATTCGATATATATTTCACGTGAAAAAGGAACCGATCGTTTACCCGCACTCTCATCTTCTGGATTGTTGACCGCCTCGAAATATTCAGTCTTTCCTTCTGGATAATTCGTAATAACGACTTTCAATGGGCGAACAACTGCCATACGACGCTGTGCTGTTTTGTTCAAATCTTCACGAACACAAAACTCCAACAAGGAAAGATCGATAACATTGTCACGTTTGGCTACACCCACCTTGTCGGCAAAAGCACGAATGGAAGCTGGTGTATATCCCTTGCGCCGTAAAGCACAAATAGTAGGCATTCGGGGATCATCCCACCCACTAACAATCTCATTCTGAACTAATTGTAGCAACTTCCGCTTACTCATAACCGTATGGGTAAGGTTGAGTCTTGCAAATTCGTATTGATGACTGGGATATATACCCAATTCCTGAATGAACCAATCATAAAGCGGACGATGCACATCAAACTCAAGAGTGCAGATCGAATGAGTGATCCGTTCAATGGAGTCGCATTGACCGTGCGCATAATCGTACATGGGATAGATACACCAACGATTTCCCGTACGATGATGGTCGGCGTGGATAATCCGATACATAATCGGATCACGGAAAAGCATATTGGGATGAGACATATCGATTTTTGCACGTAGCACTTTCGATCCATCAGGAAATTCCCCGTTTTTCATGCGTTCGAAAAGATCGAGATTTTCTTCTACCGTACGATTACGCCAGGGACTTTCCACACCGGGTTGATTAACAGTACCACGATTAAGACGTATCTGCTCTTGAGTCTGATCGTCGACATAAGCTTTTCCCTTGCGAATCAGTTCAACGGCCCAAAGATAAAGTTGATCGAAATAATCGGATGCATAAAATTCATTTGCCCATTGAAAACCAAGCCATTGTATATCTTCTTTGATGGAGTCTACATATTCGGTATCTTCCTTTACGGGGTTGGTATCGTCGAAACGCAGGTTGCACTGACCGCCGTATTTTTTTGCCAGACCGAAATTAAGGCAAATACTTTTGGCATGACCGATGTGAAGATATCCGTTCGGCTCGGGTGGAAAACGGGTCTGCACCCTTTTTTCACCATGTGCAAGCGAATCTTCAATAATCTCTTCGAGAAAATTCAATGACTTTTCCCTGTTATCCTCTTCGTTGATGACCACCATACGTTTATAAATTTTTCGCAAAGTTAATACAATAATCGGCTTTCAGTGGCAGTGTCAAGAAAAAAGAGGGTCGTGCACGATGCACGCCCCCTTAATTTACCATCACATAACAAGCACGAAATACTACTCGACAATGGTCATTTCATCAAGCAGATATCCGGCGCCGCCGAAACGATCGATCAAAAAGAGTACATACCTTATATCTACATTGATACAACGTTGCAATCGGGGTTCGAAAACAATGTCTCCGCTCATGGCCTCCCAATTGCCATCAAAGGCAAGTCCGATTAATTCACCGTCTGCATTGAGAACCGGGCTGCCGGAGTTACCGCCAGTAATATCGTTGTTAGTAAGAAAAGCGACATGAAGTTCCGGATTTGCTGACAAATCGGCGCGCAACTTGCGACCCTTTTTCACAAAGGGGTACTCGCCATAACGACCATAATTGCCTTCTGCATAAAGTTCTTTCAATTTGGCAGGAACGGTAAATTCCGTTGGATTCGAAGGATCTTCTTTTTCAATGACTCCCTTAAGGGTAGTAAAATAATTGTATTCGATACCATCCGCAGGAGAGTAGGGCAATACTTGCCCATACGTCAATCGTATGGTAAAATTGGCATCTGGATAATGATTCACATTGGGTTCCATCTCCATCAGTCCGGCGACATAAAGTCGTTTGCCCTCGGCAAAACTTTCAACAGTTACAGACAATGTATCTCTTAATTCACTCAATCGGTTGACTGCCGAAGTGCGTAATACGTTCGCAGGATCACACTCTAGTTTTTTCGGGTCATAATCGGACAGAAAAGCCTCAAATTTCGTCTGATTGGCAAAAACGGAATTATCATACAAATAATTGACATAAGCCTCCAAATCGCCCCGGAAATCGGCATCGATAACCTCGGCAAAAAAAGTCGGAAGGTGGCCGGCGGGCACATGTTCACGCAAAAGTGCAAGCATACGAAGTGTTACCTTGCGATCGGTAGCTTCATTATAGTCCTTATAAAGTTTTTGAGCAAATTGAGAAATTTTGCCGGCAGCACGCAATGAATCGGGATTAACACCTGACAATCGAAACGAAGAAACCATAGAACCGATCTCAACGCCAGTAAAAATAGTCTCGGTTAAAAATTGCATTTCGCTTTGTGCGGGCGTACGTTTCTCAATGGCAAGGCGAATCATATCCAGGGCATGACCGTACTTTTCGTTACGCACGGGATCAGCAGCTGCCCACGCCAAAAAATTCTTTTCCTGAAGTTCCTTTTTATCTTTGACCTTCAATTTTTTCAATGCGGCATTCATACCGATCGAATTTTTCCAATAATTCGAAGACGAAGCATACTTCGAGGCATACTGAATACGTATCTTAGGATCGGATGCCATATCAGCTTTCAGAATATTTTGGCGTTCACCCCGTACAAGAATGCGATTCGGATTGGTCACATTGAGAACTTGATCCACTTCGAAAGAGGTCATATAACGGTCTGTACTGCCTGGAAAGCCCATAATCATGGCAAAATCACCGGGTCTGTAGCCTTTCAGCGACACTTTCAAATAAGAGGGAGCCTTATAAGGCACATTCTCCTTGGAATAGGGGGCCGGTGAACCATCGGGTGCGGAATAGACACGGAAAATCGAAAAATCTCCCGTATGTCTGGGCCACATCCAGTTGTCCGTATCACCACCGAATTTACCAATGGATGCAGGAGGGGCACCGACGAACCGGATATCCGTATATTCGTCAATAACAAAAACAAAATACTGATTACCTTCGTAAAACTCATTGATCTGGATGAGTTTTCCTGGATACTGTTTTGTAAAGGATTCACGGAGTGCCTTTATGTTTTCGACGACAATCTTCTGCCTTTCGCTTGCTTGTGCAATATCGGGAACACTGCCCAACACATCGCCGGTCACGTCCACGATGTGACGGATAAACTTGACAGTCAACCCGGGGACAGGAAGTTCCTCTGAACGATCCATTGCCCAATAGCCATCGGCAAGGTAGTCGTGCTCGACACTGCTCAATTGCTGAATAGGGCCATAGCCGCAATGGTGATTCGTAAAAAGCAATCCTTCCGGAGAAACGATTTCCCCTGTACAACCACGACCGAAAATGACTATCGCATCTTTCAATGAATTGCCGTTGTCATTGTAAATCTCCGATACATCGATTTTCAATCCCTTTTCTTTCATGTCAACTGCATTGATTTTCTGCAGATAAGGCAGCATCCACATGCCTTCGTCAGCCGACACCGAATAAGCAAGCGTCATCAATCCGACCAACCATAAACAAAAACGTCTCATACTAAAGCTATTTTTTACGTTATATTTACAGCAACAAAAGTTTCTGGCAAAGCAATAAACGAATCCTCCTTTTCAACGAGAATATCGAAAATATGTTATTATAAAGGGACACAGGCCTGTCATTAAGACAAATCGAGCATTGCACGAATCGACCCTTCAGCCTTTTTGCGAATATCTTCATCGATTTCCACTACAGGAGTCTCATTACGCAGACACTCGATCATCTTGTCCAATGAAACCATTTTCATATATTCGCAAAAATTACATCCGCCCGACATATTTGCCGGTATGGTCAGGAAAGACTTTTCGGGACAGCGACGACGCAATTCGTAAAGAATACCAGGTTCGGTCACTACGATAAACTCTTTCGAAGCATCCCTCTCGCAAAATGAGAGGATTTCGGCAGTACTCCCCACGAAATCCGCTTCAGCCAATACGGAAGCCGGACATTCGGGATGCGCCACGACTTTGGCTCCTGGATATTGCCCACGTACCAGCTGGATCCTTTCTGGGGAAAAGCTCTCATGCACATGACATGCCCCATCCCAAAGAACCATATCGCGTCCTGTTTTCCGTCGTACATAGTCGCCGAGATTTCGGTCCGGAGCAAAAATAATTCTCTCGCCGGCTGGCAATGCCGAAACGATTCGAACAGCATTGGATGATGTGCAACAGATATCCGTGAGTGCTTTCACTTCTACCGACGTATTCACATAAGCCACGACCCGATGATCTGGATAGCGACGTTTCATGGCAGCCAAATCCTCGGCACGACACGAATCAGCCAGCGAACATCCGGCAAGCAGATCGGGGATCAGCACTTTTTTGTCCGGCGACAAAATTTTGGCAGTTTCCGCCATGAAACGCACACCGGCAAAGAGAATGATCTTCGCATCGGTGGCGGCAGCCTGTTGCGACAGAGCAAGCGAATCGCCGACAAAATCGGCAGCAGCCTGTACCTCGTCTACCGTGTAGTAATGAGCAAGTATCACGGCATTTTTTTCCCTCTTCAGACGAATGATCTCGTCGAGTTTATCCGTGGAATTCCGGTCAACCATTTTTTATTTTTTTATCAATTTTAAATTGAAAATAAACAATAATAAAAATAAAGGGTGTTTACAATGTTCACAACTTTCCGGGAGTGTCTTGTAAAATGCAGTTGTCAAAAATTATCGACACTATCGGCAATAAAACGAAGCACTGAAAAAACTCATTTTCTTTTTATTATAGTTTTATTTATCTTTTTTTCAACAGATGTTTATAATGTTGTCAACAAATGAACAACTCTATAAATAGCCAGATTTCCGATCGAAAAATGTGAATAAACCGATCACTTTTTTTTATCTTTTTCTTTTGCTTTTTTCAAGTTGTTTCGATATGGATGTTTTTCGGAAACTCGCAAGTCTGGAAACCGGGAAAAGGTAAATATTTTTTCACATCTTTTTGTGAAGTTGTCAACACTTTGCCTCGAGTTTATGAACAATCTTTTGGGCAATGTCGCGGAAGTACTGTTCGGCTGCTTGTGAGTTCCCCGATGCGGTCCGTCCTTCGTCGCTTCCTTCCATGACAGACTGAATGAGTGGAACAGGCCCCAAAAAATCGACACCTTCGGTACGTGCTAAATTTTCCGCTCCGCTCCGTCCAAAAATGTAATATCGGTTGTCGGGCAGTTCCGCAGGAGTAAACCACGCCATGTTTTCGATCAGTCCCAATACCGGAATGGCGATTTTTGGCGCCCGAAACATTCGGATTCCTCGCAGTACATCGGCCAATGCCATCTGTTGTGGTGTGGAAACAATAACCGCCCCATCGATTTTCAACTCACCGATAATCGAAAGATGAACATCTCCTGTGCCGGGTGGCAGATCAATGAGCAGAAAGTCGAGTTCTTCCCATAATGTTTGGTGAATCAATTGTTTGAGTGCATTGACAGCCATTGGACCACGCCAGATCAGAGCATCGGTGGGTGCAATGAAAAAACCGATTGAAGCGATTTTGATTCCTCCTGAAACGGCAGGCAGAATGTACTCTTCGTTGCCGTTGACCAATGCCTCGGGCAAATATCCCTCTACACCGAACAGTTTCGGTTGTGACGGGCCATAGATGTCTGCATCCAGAATCCCCACCCGGTAACCCATATTGCGGAGCGCAACGGCAAGATTAGCCGTCACCGTAGACTTCCCGACTCCTCCTTTGGCCGATGACACTGCGATGATCCGGCGAATGTCGCCCGTTGTGGTCGCCTGCCGTTCGACAGGCTTTTGTGCGGGTACGCCCTCCTTGACGATCACATTGATCTTTGCTGCTGGGAACTCCTTACCAAGGAGTTCGACGATTTGGCGTTTGATGGAATTCGTAAACGGATCGCGATTTCGCGGAAAGGCAAGTGCTACCGTGATTTTACCCTCTTCCGTCGAGATGTTTTCAACGATTCCCGCAGTGACGATATCGCTTTTCGTTTCGGGGTGTACGATGTTGCGCAACAACCTTTCGATTTGTGGTCTCTCCATGCTTGTTCCGGTTTTAACAGGACAAAGGTAGTACAATATTTTTTTTCCGCATCGGTCCGTGCTATTCTTTCTCCAGGAAGGATTATTACCGTGACATTTGTCCGGATTTGCTGGCGTTTTTTTCAAGCGTGTCCGATCTGTTTTCATATAACGGAATAAGGAGCGGGTTTTGCCTGCTCCTTATTCATTGTCGACCATTTCAAATGTGTTGGGAATTGTTTTGCCGATAGTTTCCTTCCGGTCGACGAAACTTTTACGGTCGGGTTACCGTTTTCCGGCATTCGGGGAATAATCAATCTCCCACTGTCCGACACCGCCCTTTTTGTGTAGAAAATTCATGGCTGCCCGATGGACTGTCAGTTCGGACGTAAGTATTTTCAAAGGGGTGTGTACAACGGGGGTTCCGTCGTCATAGATTCCCGTATAACCGTGGCTGCCATTTTCGATCGTAACGGCGAGAGCTCCGCAATGGAACGACAGGACTGATGTGAGATTCATGTTTCCTGTCCCGATATGCTCCGTTTTCGGAGTGGTTTCTCTTTCAAGATCGGTAGTTTTGCGAAGCCCGCCGAGAGTCAAATCGGTATGAACCCATCGATAAAAATCTCCCCATACCTGTTCAAGCATCGGGCTGTATGCTCCAAGGCAGGGACGACATACTTCGATGAAATAGTTGTCCCGTGAGACTCCCGTATGTAGGTTCAACAGAATATCGGGTTTCTCACGTTGTGCCAAATCGCACAGGATCCGTGTTTCGGGTTGCATCTTTCCAAAGAAATCATCGTGCATGATGTTGTAGCCGTTGTCATTGGGATAACTGCCGGGAAATTCGACACGGTCGAAATCGAGTGGGATATACTCTTTGCATGCCGGCCAGCCGATCAGTTTGCCGCCTGTCAGACCGCCTGTGTTTAGATATTCGTGCACCAGATTGGCGTCCGGAGCACTTCCTCTGAACTTCTCCATGCGGATGGGAACACGGTCACGGCCGTCGGGATTGCAGATCGGAACCAGAACGATCCGATCCAATGTATCCAGCATCGATTCGATATCCGGCCAGGCTGTTCCGTTCAGGTCTTTCCCTGTCTCGAATACCGATATCAGGTTGACGATACCAACGATTCCTTCCAACTCGAAACCGTGGACGCCTGCTATGGCCATATAAACTTTCTTGTCGCTTTCAGGGCCTCGGAATGAGCTGATTTTGTTGATGCTCGAAGCGCCTGAATAGGTTGTTGTTCCCGTGCCGTGCCGCGGGGTTCCGTAACTGACGGCAAAAATCGGGCGTCCGCCTGCTGACTTGCCCAGCATTTCGACCTCACCTTTGTGAACGTTCTCCTTGATGAAACGGTTCACTTCTTCGGTGGAAGCGATCCAATAGGCCGGAATCTCTGCCGCCTCTTCCAGGTAGGCGGCAGGGACATCATAAGGAAATTCCGCTTTCCCGTTTTGGGATGAGCAGGCGGTGTTTATGACGACCCAT
>CASDWR010000239.1 GCA_949284665.1 uncultured Rikenellaceae bacterium
ACTTCGACGAACACCGGTTTGCCGGCCGATCTGGTCGTGAATATTTTTTGTGATTCGAAAGGTGTGATTTGGGTCGGGAGCGAAAGAGGGTTATCCCGATTCGACCCGGTGATGAACGATTTCATCAATGTGCGGATGCCTTTGGTGAACGGCGGCGATCACATCATCTCGATTGAAGAGGATGCTGCCGGCATTTTATGGGTCGGGTCCTGGAATAACGGTTTTGCCAAACTGGACAGGACAGGCAACTCTTTGTCTTATGTCAGATCACGGAATGAGATTCGGTATTCGAACAAAATGCGGGTACGGAAAATCGTGGCTGATGCGCCGGACGTATTGTGGCTTTGTACGAACATCGGCTTTTTCAAATACGATATCTCCGACAACAGCCTGAAACAGGTGGTTCTTTCGGTGCGTCATCCGACCGACAATGTCTATTCCTGTCTGAAGGACAAGGAGGGAGGACTCTGGATTGGGACCTATTTCGATGGCGTATATTATATCTCTCCTCGGGCGAAACAGATCGAGTGTTATACGCTGGACAATGTCGCCGAACATTTGCACGGTTCGGCCATCAGCTCCTTTTGCGAGGATCGGGAGGGGAAAATATGGGTCGCTTCGGAAAACGGGGGTCTCAGCCTGTTCGATCCTGCAAGCAAGGAGTTTGTCGAGACGGCCTATCACATAGCCGACGACAATCTGCACGCTTTGTGTATGGACGGAAACGATTTGTATGTGGGAGCTTTCGTGAAAGGGTTAAGAAAGATCGATCTCGAAACGGGACATGTCGAGGGGTATCGCAAGGATCGGCCCAATTCGATCGACATGAACAACGTTTATTCGCTTTTCAAAAGTCGGGATAGAATACTCTATGTGGGGACCGATCGAGGTTGTTATTGTTATGATATCCGGAACGGAGGTTCTTTTGAGGCGTTGAAGGAGTTGCAAGGGGTGTTCATTTACGACATTGCCGAGGATGCGTACGGGAACATCTGGTTTGCCTGTTACTATCACGGGTTGTTCCGTTACAATCCGAAGGACCGGACATGGGTGCATTACCGACATGATGAATCCGACATGAATTCGCTGCCTCACGACAAGTTGTTGAAGATATACGTGGATGACAGACAACGGTTGTGGATCTGTTCGGAAGGGGGTGGTGTATGTCGGTATGATTATGAAACCGATACCTTCCGGCCTCTTGAGCTTTCCCGGGAAGGAAGACCCGTCTATCTGACCATTGTGTATGGTATTCTCAACGATGCGGGAGGAAACTTGTGGCTGTCGTCCAACCACGGAATTTACTGTTGCGACGATGAGGGTCGGATTATCCGGCACCTTACTTATGAAGACGGACTTCAAAGCAATCAGTACAACTTCGGTGCGACATTCCGTTCTTCGACCGGAAAGCTCTATTTCGGGGGTATCAACGGATTCAATGTCCTCTCTCCGGAAGAATTGCGGGAGAACGGTTTTAATCCGACGGTGACCGCCAGCATACGCTACGGTAACGATATGGATGCCTTGTCCTCAGCTTCAGGGAATAGAGTCGATACGGGAACAGTGGTGATTCCCAGAAATATAGATGCTTTCGCGATCGATTTTGAATGTTTGAGTTACGTAGCTCCCAACAAAAACGGATTCGCTTACAAGATCGACAAGTCCGACCACTGGACCCATACCCAGGAGTCTTCCGTGACATTCATGAATTTCCCCTACGGGAAACACGTCATCCGGGTGAGGGCGCGAAACGGTGATGGATATTGGAGTGAAAATGAAGCGGTATTGCATATCGATAATCAACCGCCCCTTTTAAAAAGTCGGGCGGCGAAGATCGGTTATGTAGGATTTATATTGGTGGTTTTGGGATTGACGGTTGCGGCCATCGAACGTCGGCGGATCGAAAAGGTAAATAGGGAAATCCAACGGATCAAAACCCGGCAGGAACAGGAAGCCTATACGGCGAAGATCGAGTTTTTTACCCACGTGGCACACGAGATCAAAACGCCCGTCTCGCTTATAAAGGCTCCTCTGGAAGTGGTAATGAAAAACCCGGCCGGTGACGAGAGCCGGCGTAATCTTGAGATTATCGAGAAGAATGCACAACGACTTTTGAATCTCGTCAACCAGTTGCTGGATTTCAAAAAAATCAACAGCGAAGGCTATATGTTGAAGATGCGGTCGACGGACCCTGTTCAGTTGATTCGGAGTGTAGTCAATCGTTTTAATGGGACGATTCTTGCCGATATACGAATCGAAACGGAATTACCCGAAGGTCCGATTCTCTGCCTGCTGGACGATGAGGCTTATGTCAAGATCGTCAGCAATCTGTTGACCAATGCCGTAAAACATACACGAACCGTGATTGTCGTTTCACTGGATATCAGGTTGGGACCCGATTGCCGTCAATTGCATCTTTCCGTCCGGGATGACGGAGAGGGCATTCCGGTATCGGAAAGGGCTCATGTGTTCGACTCGTTTTACCAGATTCACAGGCACGACAATCCGCGTATTTCGGGAGTTGGTTTGGGATTGTCGCTGGTCAAACTGCTGGCGGAGAAACATGACGGATGTGTTTATGTTGATCAGGATTATACGGCAGGGTGCTCCATGTGTGTCGATATTCCTTACCGGGAGGTGCAGCCTCAACCGGAAACGGCACCCTCCTTGCCAACGGTTGAGGCCGAAGCGGAAAACATAGTTTTTGAATCTGCCGACCAGAAGATCCTTGTTGTGGAAGATGTCGAAGACATGCGCGAGTTCATCTCGGGAATAGTTGCCGACAATCGGCTTGTTCTCAAGGCGGCGAATGGCAGGGAGGCTCTGTCGATTTTGCAAAAACAGGATGTCGACATTATCATCAGCGATATCTCGATGCCTGAAATGAACGGGTTCGAATTGCTGAAAGAGATTCGTAAGGATGACATGCTTTGCCATATACCGTTTATCATGTTGACGGTGGAAAGTTCGTTGGAAACGAAGATCAAAGGGTTGGAATACGGTGCGGATGCCTATATCGAGAAACCCTTTTCGGTCGATCATCTTCAGGCGACGGTACAAAATCTGATTTCACGGCGGGAACTGCTGCGCAAGCGTTTCCTCCAGGAACCTTTGATGCGGGAGAGCGAAGCCGTCGTGTCGTCCCGCGATCGACAGTGGCTCGACAGGGTTGTCGCGTCTATTCAGGACAATCTTAACAAAACGAATATCTCGGTCGACAGTTTGGCTGCAGAGATGAATCTCAGCCGATCGAGTTTCCAGCGCAAGATCAAGGGCCTTACAGGACTTACTCCCGTCGAGTTTATCCGATTGATTCGGCTCAAGAAAGCAGCGGAACTTCTGGCCGAGGGGGATTATCGGGTCAACGAGGTGTGCTATATGGTCGGTTTCAACAAACCCTCCTATTTTTCGTCACAATTTAAAAGACAGTTCGGAATACTGCCCAAAGATTTCGTACAGAAGAATTGATTTGGGAGATCGTGGCCGGGGTATGTTGGACCGGGGGCGACACCGTCCGTTTTCCGCTCTCCATTCTTTCAGTTTGTTCGCGGAGGGGATGACTTCAGTTTGCTTTGCGGGGGTTGTTGCATGTCTGTGCAACCTCTTCTTCCAGTACCGTGGTTGGAGGGCCCATCCCTGGGACAACGTCAGGCGATCTCTGCCGTCCGGACAACGTCATGAGCCATGTGACCGGCCTGAAATCCATAACATTCTTTCCGCAACTCGTATCGCATCTCCGTTTATTGTTGTATTTTTGCAGGGAAAGGCGAAGTCGCCTTGTGCGTCCAGCAAGAAGAGTCGGACGTATGGAACAACAAACAGGGGAAGTTATATGAATAAGTTTTTCAGAATTTTTTGGGCATCGTTGCTGGCCTTCCTTGTGGCCAACGTGTTGATTTGGGTAATAGTCGTGCTGGTAGTTTCAGGAGTAGTCGCTTCGTTCGGTACGAGCGTTGTTCCTGTGAAGCCGAATTCGGTGCTCAAAATCGATCTGTCGCAGAATATCGTCGAGTCGCCGATGGACGCGACAACCAGAATGTTCGATGTCAACCGCATGTCCTTTTCGACCAACGTGACGTTGTTGAATGCGCTCACGGCAATCGAGATCGCTGCTTCCGACGATAACATTAAAGGGATATACATCAATCTGACAGGTATCGGGACCATGAGTTCAGCGCATGCCGAGGAACTTCGGGCAGCTATCGAAGAGTTCAAACAGAGCGGTAAATTCGTTGTAAGTTACAATGATACCTATTCGCAGTTGGGTTACTATTTCAGTTCGGTGGCCGATCGTGTCTATCTCAATCCGGAAGGAAATTTCATGTGGCAGGGCATGGCGGCGAACGTAATGTTCTATAAAGGTTTGCTCGACAAGTTGGATGTGGAGATGCAGATCCTGCGCCACGGCACATTCAAATCGGCGGTCGAACCGTTTATTTCTGATCGGATGAGTTCGGCCAATCGGTTGCAGATGGAACAGTTGGTCGGGTCAATCTGGAAAACCGTAACCGGAGAAGTGGCTTCCGCTCGTGGGTTGGAACCGGAAACGGTAAGTCGATATGCCGACCGTCTGGCCGTCGGGTCGCCCGAAGATGCCAGGGAATTGGGTTTGGTGGATGATTTGCTTTACGAGGATCAGGTGATGGATCGTATTGTCGAACTGACAGGAGGGACAGCAACGGATTCGTTACGGGGGACATCGCCCTATTTCGTTACGCTTGCCGAATATGCTGCACAACGTGTTCCCTATACGAAACGGGTTTCAAAGAACAAGGTGGCACTGATTTATGCCGACGGACAGATCGTCGACGGAGAGAGTTATGTCGGTGTGATAGGCGGGAATACGATTGCGGCCCGATTAGCCGAAGCTCGGCGGGATCCAAATGTGAAGGCAGTAGTGTTGCGAGTTGATTCACCGGGCGGCAGTGCATTGGCGGCAGAGGTGATTTGGCGGGAAATGGAACTGCTCCGACAGGTAAAACCGGTCATTGTATCGATGGGGTCCTATGCTGCTTCGGGTGGGTATTACATCTCTGCACCTGCCGATGCTATTTTGGCCGATCGGATGACTCTTACCGGTTCTATCGGGGTCTTCGGTATGATTCCCAATCTGCAAAAGACCCTCAAGAATAAACTCGGTATTACGGTAGATGTGGCCAAAACGGGGCCCTATTCCGATATGGGTACGCCATTCAGACCGCTGGCAGGTACGGAGCGTGATTATCTTATGCGGCAAATCGAGACCGTATATAAGACCTTTGTGGAACATGTGGCTGCTGGGCGGAACATGACGTTCGAAGAGGTGGATAAGATCGGGCAGGGACGCGTATGGTCCGGAGTCGATGCATTTGATGTCGGGTTGATCGACGGTTTCGGCGGCTTGCGAGAAGCCATCAGCCTGGCTGTGGATCGGGCCGGAATTGCGGAGGACTTTCGAATTTATGAGATGGAAGATCCTTCGAATCAATTTATTTCGCTGGTCTCAGCCTTTTCGTCATCGATTCGGGCAACCCGGATGAAAGATGAGTTGGGCGAGGCTTTTGCACACTATCATCTGCTGATGCAAGCGATCAAGGAAGAAGGTGGTATCCAGGCTCGACTACCATTCATAGTAGAGATCCGTTAAAGCATCGAATGGGGTTTAAGGAGTAGACGGCTTGTCCTCTCGCAGACAGAGCGGTGGGGACGAAGATCGATTTGAGAGCGTGGAGGTGCGGTTGGAGTGGACTATTTTGCGACGAATATGAATTGTCTTTCTACTCGAACGGTTTCAGTATCTCCTATCTTTGTATAAAATCGATGATGTACCCCGAAGGATATGGAGAATATTTTTGTAAAGGGAAGACAATGGTTGCAGTGCAGTACGGGTGGTGCTGTATTGTTGAGTGGGGCGATCGTTCCCACGACGGTTTTGGCTGCGGGGGAAGCGGAAGAACGCCCGAATGTGATCATCGTCATGACAGACGATCAGGGTTATGGCGAGCTGTCGATCCATGGAAATCCGATTGTGAGGACACCTTGTCTCGACCGACTCCATGATCAAAGCATACGACTCACCGATTTCCATGCTGCACCGATGTCTACTGCCACACGGGGTCAGTTGATGACGGGTCTCGATGCGTTACGGAATGGTGCGGCCAATGTAAGCAGCGGCCGGACTCTGTTACGACAGGGAATCCCGACGATTGCCGACTATTTTGGAGAAGCGGGGTATCGGACCGCCCTCTTCGGCAAGTGGCATTTGGGAGATACTTATCCCTATCGGCCGGAGGATCGGGGGTTCGAGGAGACATTGTGGTTTCCATCTTCGCATATCGGGTCGGTCCCCGATTATTGGGGGAATGATTGCTTCGACGATGTATATGTTCGAAACGGTAGTCGTGAGCAGATGGAGGGGTATTGTACGGAAGTGTTTTTCAACGAAGCAATGGCCTGGATGAAACATTGCGCCGAGATTGGGGAGCCGTTCCTGACCTGCCTGCTGCCCAATGCGCCTCACGGTCCGTTCCGCGTCCCTGAGCAATATGCTGAACGGATGCGGGAGCGCATTGCCGATGCCGAATTGACAGGGATTGCTCCCGAACGCGTGGAGGCATTGACGCTCTATCTGGCAATGGTCGAAAATCTGGACGACCACATGGGGCGCCTGTTGGAATTTCTCGACCGTACGGGGCTTGCTGATAATACCGTGTTGCTCTTCATGACCGACAACGGTTGTGTTTTTGCCCCTTATTGGCCCAATCCTCCCATGCGTGGCAAGAAGGCACAACTTTACGAAGGCGGTCATCGTGTGCCTTGTTTTATCCGTTGGCCGGCAGGACTTCCCCGCACAGGGGATGTGGATGGATTGACACAGATGCAGGACGTGTTACCCACGCTGTTGGAGTTGTGCGAGGTGAATTTTCGGAGGAAAGATTTTGACGGCATAAGTTTGGCGTCGGTGTTGCGTGGTAAGGCCGAGGTTCCATCGGGACGTATGCTGTTCATCAATTACAGTCGGATGCCCACGGCTTTCACTTATCCGTCACCCTACGGTTCGGCAGAAGTGCGGCAGGGTGAGACGGCTGTGTTGTGGGGGAAGTGGCGGCTTCTGAATGACGGAGAACTTTATGACCTGGCGTCGGATCCATTGCAGCAGGACAACGTTGCGGATCGTTATCCTGAGGTCGTTGAACGTATGCGACGTGGTGCGGATCGTTGGTGGCGGGGAGTCGCCCCGGTAGCCAATCTGCCAGAGCGGTGTGTTATCGGTGATGATCGTGCAAATCCGGTGTTGCTTACGGCTTGCGAGTGGCGAGACGTTTTCGTCGATCAACAGACTCAGGTGTTGAAGGGAACCCATCGCAATGGGTATTGGCTGTTGGAGGTTGCACAATCTGGCCGATATGTGTTCGAACTCCGTCGGTGGCCCCGTGAGGCGGCCATGCCATTATGTGATGCACCCGAAGGTGGTGAAGCATACAATGTCGCTGCCGGCAGGATTTTCGTAACCACCGAAAAGGGCTCTTTGCAACGGAAACGGAATGTGACTGCAGGGGATGAATCGGTATGTTTCGAATGTCGCTTGGAACAAGGTTCGGCCGTGCTGCACACTTGGTTTGAGGATGTGGACCGAGAACCCTTGTTCGGCGCCTATTATGTATATGTGACTCGTGTCGAGGAGCCGGACAGGTCGGAATAGACAAGAAAAACATCATGGAAGTTGCGAGAGATACTCTTTTTGGCTCTTCCGTTTGGGAATTCCATATAAAAAACGTATCTTTGTCTG
>CASDWR010000240.1 GCA_949284665.1 uncultured Rikenellaceae bacterium
GATTTTCATTATGCCCAATACCGGGTGGCTAATCAACCGGTTTGACATCGTTCCAGTCATCAGTACGGAAAGAGGAGAGCGGGAGTCCGTTGATCCCGAACAATGCCCCTTGTATGTAATTTTTGAAAGCATAGCGTACTGCCACAGGTTGAGGTACTGCAGGCGACGATACCTCCACACCGGTTCGCAACAGTACGGCATCTGCCGGATAAAATTTTCTGTCGGCACCGGCGATCTCGAATTGTCCGTCGAGAGTCCGACCGAAAGTGGTCATACGGGCCGCAGGAGCGAACTTCAACAAAATCTTATTGCCTTCCACCTCCCAGGAAACGAATTGAGGCGCTTCGTATTCAACATCGAAACCGTAACTCTTGGCCAAAGCCACGTAAGCAAGACGCTCTCCGGTAATCCGTTTGTTGGCAGGATGAATACCCAGTTCCTCCCCGACATCCATCAACACGGCCATCCCGGTACGGGGTTGTGTTTTTGCAATTTTTTCCTGGGCTTCCCGCATAAACGGCCCATCTCGATCGACACTTTTCCCATAAGGGGCCAATTGGACAAAATAGATGGGGAATTCTCCGATTTGCCATCTCGCTTCCCAATCGTTGTGCATGTTTTCGAACAGCCGTGGGTACTGGCTGTAACGGGTCCGATTCGACTCTCCCTGATACCAGATCGCCCCCCGCATTCCATATCCCATTACGCTCCAAAGCATTCCATTGAACAACGCGGTCGGAGTAGCATGCAATTTGGCTTCCGGGGTAAGTTTTTCCGGTATTTTCTGTTCGGGTTTCACCTCTGCCAATCCCTCTGCAGACATCCAGGTTTCAATTGAGGATCCCCCGTAACTGCAATGCAACAACCCAACCGGAACATCCAACAAACGTTGCAACAACCGGCCAAAATAATATCCCGTAGCCGTAAATCCGGGAGTGGTTCCGGGAGCCGCAATCTCCCATTTACCCGGGGCATCCCATACGGGTGTCAACGAGCCGTTTCGGGCAACGGTAAAACAGCGCAAAAAGTCATTTGCCGAATTGACAATATCATCATGCGAGCCAATCACCGGTTGATTTGGATATCCGCCGACCGGCATCTCCATATTGGATTGTCCGCCGCAAAGCCATACTTCTCCGATCGCCACATTTTCGAGAGTCAACTTTTCACCATCATCGATGGTCACCCGATAAGTCGTGTATGAAGCCTCTGGAGTAGCCACCTTCACACGCCATGTACTGTCGGCTGCCGCCACCGTTTTGTAGTGTTTTCCATTCCACCCCGTTCGAACGGTCACTTTACGCCCTGGGGTTGTTTTCCCCCATATTGCCACATCGCTCTGCTGCTGCAACACCATTCCGTCAGCAAAGACGGGCGGCAATTTAACTTGAGCCGTTAACACAGCCGGCAGCAAGCAGAGTGCCGCCATTCCCCATTTCACGCCTGTTGTTTTCATTGTTGTCCGTTTGTATTGTATTTGGTTTGTCCTTCAGGAGATTCCGCATCCATTCGGCCCCTTCACAGGGACAAAATCCGTCTATGATTATGCCAGGCAGGCGGAGACGGAACCCCGATTTAAAGACAAAGATACGAAATAGATTCCTATTCTTTGCTTCGGATTGCCGAATCTTTTCTCCCCCAACCTTCCGGAACGGAATTACCAGTTGAAACACCGCATCACCCATACCATATTTCGAGATGACGGACGATGTAACGATTCGAATTGCATGCGAACGCCGGGAATAACGGGAAAGGTCCCATATGCATCTCACATACAGGACCTTTCATTTGATCGGGACTCTTCCCGTCTTTTGGAGCCGAAACCGGGACTCGAACCCGGGACCTCTTCATTACGAGTGAAACGCTCTACCAACTGAGCTATTTCGGCCTTATTCGGAGGGCAAAGATACCTTTTTTTCGTAAAATCCTAAAATATTCCTGAAAATTATTTTACCGTGTCGGACAATATTATTTAAAAAGCTGTCGATAATTCGTATCTTCGCGACAAATTTTATGACCAATGATCACATTCATAGTCTGTCTGGCGCTACTCGTAACCGCCTATTTTACATACGGCAAGTATCTGGAAGGTCTTGCAAAAGCAGGGGAAGACAACGATGTACCATCTAAAACCTGTTTTGACGGGGTGGATTACATCCCTATGCCTCGTTGGAAAACATTCTTGATCCAACTGCTCAACATTGCAGGTCTGGGTCCCATTTTCGGTGCAGTATTGGGCGCCACTTACGGACCCGTGGCTTTCATCTGGATCACTCTCGGCGGCATTTTCTTCGGTGCGATGCACGATTATCTGTCAGGCATGATCTCGCTCGAACACAAAGGCGCAAGCCTGCCAGAAATCATAGGTCGCTACCTGGGATTGACGGTCAAACAGGTCATGCGACTCTTTACGGTACTGCTGATGGTACTCGTAGGAGCCGTATTCATGGACGGTCCGGCAGGTATCATTGCCGACATGACAGGCATGGACAAAGAGATGCTCACGATCATCATTCTCGTCTATTATCTGGCAGCCACGCTGCTACCCATCGATAAAATCATCGGGAGAATATACCCTCTATTCGGAGCGGCATTGCTTTTCATGGCCATAGGAATTCTGTGCGTACTATTGTTCGGACCATACGAGATCCCCGAACTGAACACACTGGCGAACCTGAAAATCGATGCGGGGAAATTCCCATTGATCCCCACCCTTTTCATCACGATCGCTTGCGGCGCCATTTCGGGTTTCCACGCCACACAATCGCCGATGATGGCCCGTTGCATGAACAATCGCAGGGAAGGCCGCAGCATTTTTTTCGGAGCCATGATCTCGGAGAGTATCATAGCCATGATTTGGGCAGCCGTAGCCATGGCATTCTTCGGTGGAGTAAATGGTTTAAACCAAGCACTTGCCATTCATGGCAACAACGCGGGATGGGCTGTCAATGAGATTGCCAACACCACACTCGGCAAAATAGGCGGCATCCTTGCCCTGCTGGGAGTCGTCGCAGCACCGATCACGTCGGGTGACACGGCATTCCGCAGCGCTCGTCTGATTGTAGCCGATTTTCTGCATATCGAACAAAAAAGCCTCTACAAAAGGATCGTCATTTGCATTCCCATGTTTATCATAGGTTACATTATCACCCTGGTGGATTTCGATGTGGTCTGGCGATATTTTGCATGGGCAAATCAAACATTGGCCGTATTTACGTTATGGGCCGTAACGGTCTACCTCCATCAGAGAGGTAAAAATATCTATGTGGCGATGATTCCGGCTCTTTTCATGACATTCATCTGTTCGGATTATCTCTTTTCGTCGGGACAGATGCTCGCCCTCGACCAGACTCTCAGCGCCTGGCTCGCAGGAGGCGTAACATTGCTCTTACTCATTCATTTCATCATACTTTTCAGAAAAAATGGGAAAACTTCAACTCAGCCCCACCGCTGACCAGATGTTCGTTATCAGCTACCTTCCCGGCAACGAAGAGGAGAATTTCGATTTTTCGACCGCACTCGAACTTTCGCGACAACAGGAAAAGGAACGGGATTTCGAGGGGGCCTGCAATACCCGTTTCCAGGCCTTTCAGAAACTGGTGGAACTCGTTCCGGACGACGTACCGGTTGAACTCGAATGGGAAGACGACAACTCTCAAGCGGCATTGGTCGTAGGATATTGTTCGGCAATCGACCATTTTTTGATTGGCGACTGGGAAATGGCTGCTGCCATCCTGGAAATGATCCTGGAACTCGATCCGGAAGACCATTTGGAGGCGACCGTAAAGCTCGCCTATACCTATCTGGCCATGGAAGAGTACGAATCTTTCGATGAAGTTATCAATGACGTAAACGACAAATATATCGACAAGGTTATCCTGACACTTTGGAGCGAATTTCGTCGCAAGGGCGAATTCCCTGAAGGCGAATTGATCCGTATGAAACGTAAATTCGCTCCTTATTTCAAGGAATTTACGGCAGACGAACATCCGGTCGACGAACATTATCTGAAGGATATCGAAAGTGAAAAGCCATCTCAAGAGGCCCTCGCACGGGAATTGTGGTTGCAAACCGAACACCTTTGGCAACTCTTCCCCGGTTTCATTGAGGGATTGAGAAATCATGCACTCATATTGGAGCAGAAGGACAAGGAGGCTAATAATCGATAATCGGATACGATGTATGCCTGGGGAGACAATCGCCCGTACAACAGTTACTCGGGATATTTTCGGCGAGTACTGGGCGGACGGGTGCAGAAAGTAACGATCAATGCGGGTTTCACCTGCCCGAACAGGGATGGTCGCTGCGGGACGGGAGGATGTACTTTCTGCAACAACGAAGCATTCACCCCATCGTATTGCCATCCAGGGAAAAGCATTACGCGCCAGATAGACGAAGGAATAGAGTTCCATGCCAAACGTTACCGCAAATCAGACCGGTATCTTGCCTATTTCCAATCCTATTCGAACACCTACGCCCCGCTGTCGCGTCTACGGGAGATTTATGATGAAGCGCTTGCCCATCCGCTGATTGCAGGAATCGTAATCGGAACCCGTCCGGACTGTATCGACGATGAAAAATTGGATTATTTCGCCTGTCTGGCCGAACACCGATATGTCGCCATCGAATACGGTATCGAATCGTGCGACGACCGCACATTATCCGCAATCAACCGGGGACACGATTTCGCATGTGCCCGCCATGCGGTACAAAAGACAGCTGACCGCGGCATCCATTGCGGCGCCCATTTCATTCTCGGGCTGCCGGGGGAAGACGATCATTCACTCATCGCCCAGACGGGGATAATCAATTCATTGCCGCTTACCACCGTAAAATTCCACCAATTGCAAATTTTCAAAGGGACGGCCATGGCCGCGGAATGGCAACGGAATCCGGAACAGTTTCGATTCTGGACACTCGACGAATACCTCACTCTTTTTACGGAAATTTTGCGTCGGCTGCGACCCGATCTTATTGTGGAACGTTTTGCGAGCGAAGCGCCCCCACGGTATCATGAAGGGCCGAATTGGGGTCTCGTAAGAAACGAACAACTTTGGATGATGCTTGAAAACCGTTTGACCCGGCAGGGAGTCCATCAGGGAGATTTGTACAGGCCGTAGGCCGGCACATCTCCGGATATGGTCATGCCTGACGGATCGTCGCCCATCTCGACAAATCCACCTCCGGCCGAACAATCGAACGGATGCAGTTACGACAATACGGCATGGGAGCATACGAAATATCGATTTTATCCCTATTTTTGTTTTTGGGAAACAGTCGCATGTCTCCTCTGTGGGTTGAGACAAAACTTCGTCATGCCGGATCAACCGTCACGACAGGAGGGAAGGGAGGCGAAGGTTGTCGAGTTATCCGGCAGATATGCCGACTGTTGCGGGAACATCAGCCATGAAAAGTTACAAGGCACAAGGGATCGTCCTACATACAATTAAATATGGCGACTCGTCGCTCGTTGCCCATATTCTCACGGATGAGATCGGAAGACAAAGCTATATCGTCCAGGGAGTGAAAAGTTCGAGGGGTCACGGCAACAAGGCCGCAATGCTTCAACCAATGTTTCTCATCGAATTCGTCGGATTGGAGACGCCTCATTCCCAAATGGACCGAATGCGCGACATGAGAATGTCGTATCCGCTGCAAACCGTTCCGTTCGATGTGCGCAAAAGTACCATCGCACTCTTCATGGCGGAGGTTCTTTACAAACTGATCCGCGAAGTGGAACCCAACTCTTCGCTCTTCGAGTTCATCAGGCATTCGGTCATCGCCCTCGACGAGATGGAATCGGGGATTGCGAATTTCCATCTTTGGTTTCTGGCACGAATGAGTGCTTTTCTGGGATTCTATCCTTCGAACGAATACCGTACTGACAATGTTTTCGACATTACCAACGGCTCTTATACCCCTACCACTCCACAACACGGCATCGTAATCGACAAAGGGAATGCCCAACTGCTGAATCGACTTCTATGCCTCGATGTCGGTGAACTGCCTACCCTCCAATTGTCCAGACAACAAAGGAATGATTTTCTCCGGTCACTTCTTCACTATTTCGGATACCATCTGGATGCCATCGGCAGGATACAATCCCTGCATATCCTCGGTGAGGTCTTTTGACATTTTATCTTCCGGAATCTCGGAAGAACGAACAATTTATCTCGATCCGATCCACCGGGAAACCGGATGCAAAGGAGAAATCGACACCGACGAACGATAGATAATACCTGACTCAACCGATAAATTCGTTTCCCAAAAATCGGGATTTGTTTGGACAAAATCATTGTCTTTTTTGACGGCAAGCATCTTACCAAAGAACAGACGGCCGCATTGCTTGAATACTACCATGCCTGCACCGAACCGCGCCGCAGGGAGTTCCTGGCGATGTTCTTTTTTGCCTTCCATGCCTGCGGGCTCCGTGTGGTGGATGTGATGACCCTGCAATGGAAACACATCGACTTTGCCCGGCAGGAGTTGCGGAAGATCTTGATCAAGATGAACAAACACCATGTGATTCCTCGTACCGAACCCGCCTGCACATCCTGCAGCGGTGGCAGGAGAAGCATGCCGGATACCGGAATGTCTTCAATCTGGTGACGAAAGATATGAATCTCGACGATGCCGAGGCGTTGCACAAAGCCCGCGACAACGCCACGAAATGCATCAATCAGGCGCTGGCTGTAGTCGGCGAACAGGTCGGACTTCCGTTCAGTCTCTCGATGTACTCCTATAGGCACAGCTGCGCCGTCATATAAATCCCTTTAGGCGCAGACATATGCACACATCGAAGATGCTAATACATAAAAAAGTCACCTCAATGCAGATTTATACTGATTTAGTCAATTCCATGAAGCGAGGGACGGCGAATAATATTTCGTTAAAATAAGGAGAGATTTGTAATGGACAGAAAAATCCATTTTCTTTGTATAGAGTACAGTCCCGCTTTAATCATTAAAACAAAGAGAGA
>CASDWR010000241.1 GCA_949284665.1 uncultured Rikenellaceae bacterium
GGGCGTTATTTTACATTCAATCTTGGATTGAGGATCAATAAGACGAAATCCGGGGCGCAATATTACGGTAACCTTAAAGACGGGTCAACAATCGTGAAGTCTCGATGATAAGAATATTTTTACACTAATTAAACTATCGTATTATGAAAAAATTATTGAGTCTGTTGACTGATTTTGTCGCATTAATAGCGTCTGTTTGTGTTTTTGCCAAAGAACAAAAACATCTTGTTACCGGTAAGGTAACAACGGAGGATGGTGTTACGATGACCAGCGTGACGGTGAAGGTTAAATTTATGGACAAAAAGGTGTATACCGACCTGAAAGGTCGCTATCAAATCGATGTCCCGATGGATTCGACCTTGATTTTCTCTTTCCCAAATTTCAAAACCCAAGAAATCAAGGTGTTGAAAGATACAATTGATGTTGTGTTGAAATTACAGTAAAATCGGAAAAGCCGACGAAGTTGAGTCCGTATTGTCTTTTTCTTAAGGGTTTTGACGATACGGAATAAAGTTGTATGTGCTGCTGTTTCAAGTGGAGAGAAAGTTCTGCATTTGAAACCGAGGATTGGAGCAAAAAGGTCGGGAGTGTGATTTTGTTTGGTTAGAGGTTGATATGAATGAAGTCGTTTACCGTCCCGGTCTTTATGCTCGGTGGGGTAACATGTCTTGCTGACACATATTTTAAAAACTCCGTTTTCATTTGCTTCTGCTCTCACCTTTGTGTATCTTTGAAAAACCAAAAAACTTAGATGCATGTCAATGATATTCAGATTCAGGATGTTGAGCGATGAGGATGATCGTTTTGTCAGATGTTACGAAGTCCCGTACGACATGAGCCTGCTCGATTTCCATGAATTTATTTGCGACGATCTCGGATACGATGCCAACCATATGGCCTCATTTTACCTGTCGAATGCAAATTGGGAAAAAATACGGGAGTTCACACTCATGGATATGGGACACGACGATATGGACGAGTTCAGTCCAGTCCCGATGGAGGAGGTAATACTCGGACAGATCATTCGTAATAAACGGGATCGATTGATCTATTTGTTCGATATGTTTGGAGATCGCTCACTTTTTCTCGAACTTCAGGAAGCCAAGGAGCAGGCTCCCGATACGACATATCCTTGCGTCACGCTCTCTGAAGGAGAAGCCCCGGAGCAATTCGATGTGCAAACCGGTCGTTTCGATATGCTTGAAAACGGGTCCGAGGATTCTATTTTTGCCGAAGCTATGGGTGATTTCACGGAGTTTGAAGGGAGCGACGATTACGATGACGAATAAGAGTTCTCAGATATTGATTGTAATTGTCGGACCGACAGGCTGCGGTAAGACGGATTTGAGCATCGAATTGGCGGAACATTTAGATGCTCAGATTATTTCGGCCGATTCACGTCAGGTCTTTAAAAACATGGCGATCGGAACAGCACAGCCCACGAAAGAGCAGTTGAACAGAGTCAAACACTATTTTATCGCGGATCGAGATGTGACAGACGATTTCACATGCGGTAGTTATGAGAAAGAAGCATTGTCGCTTCTTTCGGAGTTGTTTTCCCGATTGCGATATGTGATCGCTGTCGGAGGCTCGGGGTTATATGTAGACGCTTTGTGTAATGGCTTGGATGATCTGCCGCTTGCCGATGGGGCAATACGTCAGGAATTGGAAGGCCGAATGAAGAGGTTTGGACTCGAGAATTTATTGGAGGAATTACGGGAGCTGGATCGGGAATATTACGATCGTGTGGATCGAAACAATCCGATGCGGGTTATGCGTGCGCTGGAAGTATGCAAGGCAAGTGGAAAAACATACACGGAACAGCGTATAGGCAAGAGGTGCGACAGGGATTTCCGGATTATCAAAATCGGCATACGAATGGATCGGGCAGCATTGTACGAACGGATTGATCGTCGAGTAGATGCCATGATGGAGGCAGGATTGGAGGAAGAGGCCCGGAAGTTGTATCCATACCGTGATAGGAATGCGCTTCAGACTGTCGGATATAAAGAAATGTTTTCCTATTTCGATGGAGAGATATCGAAAGAGAGAGCTGTCGAGTTGATAAAGAGGAACAGTCGCAGGTATGCGAAACGACAATTGACGTGGTTTAATCGGGATTCGGAGATCAACTGGTTCGGCAAAAAAGAATTGTGTGAAGTTGAAA
>CASDWR010000242.1 GCA_949284665.1 uncultured Rikenellaceae bacterium
CAATATTAAGATTGTATGTCTGTTTTTAAAACTTGTCCAGAACATTTTTTCATGATTGCAGACTCAAAATCTATGCCACCTGCCTCACGATTTGGCGGGGAGCAAAGCTTTGCGGGAAAGTTTCAGTTTTCCCGTCTTCTGATCGATGCCGATTAACTTTACCTCGATCATTTGTCCCTCTTTGAGGCCGGTCTCTTCCATTGTCTCGAAACGTTTGTTGTCGATTTCGGAGATATGGAGGAGAGCATCCTTACCGGGAAGGATTTCGACGAATGCGCCGAACGATACGATAGACTTGATCTTACCGTTGTACACTTCGCCGACCTCGGGGATGGCGACAATAGCTTTGATGCGGGCCAGCGCGGCGTCGAGAGACTCCTTGTTCTCGCCGAAAATATCGACAAGACCCTTGTTGTCCTCTTCGGTGATGGTAATCGTGGTTCCCGTGGTTTTTTGGATATCCTGGATCACTTTTCCACCGGGGCCGATGACGGCGCCGATGAAGTCCTGCGGAATGGTGATTTGCACGATTCTCGGGACGAACGGGCGGAATTCGGCTCTTGGTTCGGAGATCGTTTCGCAGATCTTGTCCAGGATGTGCATACGTCCTTTGCGGGCTTGTTCGAGTGCTTTGGCGAGGACTTCGTAGGAGAGGCCGTCGACTTTGATATCCATTTGGGTGGCGGTGATGCCGTCACGGGTTCCGGCGACCTTGAAGTCCATGTCGCCCAGATGATCCTCATCGCCCAGGATGTCAGACAATACGGCGTATTTGCCCGTAGCGGTGTCGGTAATCAGCCCCATGGCGATTCCCGAAACCGGTTTTTTGAGTTTCAAGCCTGAATCCATCAAAGCCAGGGTGCCGGCACATACGGTTGCCATCGATGACGAACCGTTGGATTCCAGAATGTCGGACACGACACGTACGGCATACGGATTCTCTTCTCCTACGGGGACCATCGGCTTGAGTGCGCGCCATGCCAAATTCCCGTGACCGATTTCGCGTCGGGAGAGTCCGCGCGAGGCTTTGGCTTCACCGGTCGAGAAAGGCGGGAAGTTGTAGTGCAGTACGAATTGTTCACTTCCCTGAACCAACGCTTCGTCGATCTGTTTTTCGTCCAGCTTGGTTCCCAGGGTGACGGTGGTCAGCGATTGGGTTTCACCGCGGGTAAAGATTGCCGAACCGTGTGCTGCGGGCAGGTACCCCACTTCACACCAGATGGGGCGAATCTCATCGGTTTTACGTCCGTCGAGACGGAGACCCTCGTCGAGGATCATATTGCGCATCGCTTTTTTCAGTACGTCGTCGTGGAAATATTTTTTGATCAACGGCAATTTCTCGGCGAGTTCCTCTTCCGTAAATCGTTCGCAGAATTCCGCTTCGATTGCATCGAATTTATCCGAGCGTTCGTGTTTCGAGGTGCCGCTGGTGGCGACGGCATAAGCTTTGTCGTAGGTCTCTTTGATGACCAGTTGACGCAACTCTTCGTCGTTTTTTTCGTGGCAGTAGGTGCGTTTTACGTCTTTGCCCAGTTCTTTGCTGAGTTCGATTTGGGCAGCGCAATGTTTTTTGATCTCTTCGTGTGCGAATTTGATGGCTTCGAGCATGTCGTTTTCCGAGACCTCTTTCATCTCGCCTTCCACCATCAGGATGTTGTCAATGGTCGCACCGACCATCAGGTCGATATCGGCCCGTTCGTTTTCCGAGAAGGTGGGGTTGATGACGAATTTGCCGTCAATTCGCGATACGCGGACTTCCGAGATGGGCCCTTCGAAGGGGATGTCGGACACGGCGAGTGCTGCCGATGCGGCCAGACCGGCCAAGGCATCGGGTTGTATCTCTTTATCGGCCGAGATCAGATTTACCGTGACATAGACTTCTGCGTGGAAATCGGCCGGGAAAAGCGGTCTCAGTGCACGGTCTATGAGACGGGCAACGAGGATTTCGTTGTCCGAGGGACGGGCTTCCCGTTTGAGAAACCCTCCGGGGAAACGGCCCGCAGCTGCATACTTCTCTTTGTAATCTACCTGGAGGGGCATGAAATCGCAATCCTCCTTTGCCTCTTTGGCGGCGACCACGGTGGCCAGCAGCATCGTATCGCCCTGTTTCACCACGACCGAACCGTCGGCCTGTTTGGCAAGTTTGCCGGTTTCGATGGTTATCTCCCGGTCGTCACCGAGTTTAATCACCTTTTGTGTTGCGTTGTACATCATATTTTTTACCTCTTGAAAGTCATTTTTTTATGCCAATAAAGGCAATTACGGAGAATTGCCTTTACATAGCGCTTTACGAGGAAAGCGTTTGTCTATTTTCTCAAATTGAGCGCTTTGACGATGTTTCTGTATCGCTCGATGTCCACTTTTTTCAGGTATTCGAGCAATTTGCGACGTTTGCCGACCAGACGAAGCAACGCACGTTGCGTACCGAAGTCGTGTTTGTTGTTTTTGAGGTGTTCCGTAAGGTGGTTGATACGGTAGGAAAATAACGCGATCTGGCTCTCGGGTGAACCCGTATCCGTATTAGACGTCCCGTACTGGCCGAAAAGCTCCTGCTTTTTTTCTGCTGTTAAATAGCTCATGACTAAATGTTGATGTTTAGTGTTCCGCTTTACGATGCATTCGCCTTTTCGAATCACACCAAAGCGTGGCGCAAAGGTAACTTATTTTTAGATACCGACAAACGATTCCTGAAAAAATTCGTCGTATTATTTTTTCTTACGCGGAATTTTTATCTTTGTCTTTCGATATGTAAGATGAATGGTTCTAACGAAGGGGTCATGTACAGATTTCTTGCCACGATTTTATTGTCGCTTTTTCTCTCCTCTGCGGTGTTCGGATCACGCGATACGGCTGCCGTGAAGGTCTATGTTTTCCCCATTCGGAGCGAGATCATGCCGGCTACCGTTTCGTTGACGGCCAAATGCCTGGAGCAGGCTCAGGCAAAGAGTGTCGATTGTGTGGTCATCGACATGAACACCTACGGAGGCTTGCTCGATGCGGCCGATTCGATACGAACCATGTTGTTGAATTTCCCGCTGCCGGTTTTCACGTTTGTCAACAACCAGGCCATCAGTGCCGGAGCCTTGATTGCGATAGCGTCGGACAGTATCTACATGCGTCCCGGTGCGAGTATCGGTGCAGCGACCGTTGTGGATCAAAACAGCAATGCTTTGCCCGATAAGTATCAGAGTTTCATGCGTTCGATGATGCGTTCGACGGCAGAAGCCCATGGAAAGAAAACGGCTGGCGTGACCGAGAAGGGAGATACGTTGCAGGTATGGCGCCGGGATCCCCAGATTGCTCAGGCCATGGTCGACCCTTCGATCCGGATCGAAGGAATCGTCGATTCGGCAAAAGTGCTTACGCTCACTACGGATGAGGCTATCGAATGCGGTTATTGTGAGGGAAAAGCCAATTCGGTCGAAGAGGTCCTTGTTGAGGCCGGAATGGAGGAGTACCAACTGATCGAATATCATCCGACATTGCTCGACAGATTACTCGGCTTCCTTACCAATCCTGCCGTACAGGGTATTTTCATCATGTTGATCGTCGGGGGTATCTACTTCGAGTTGCAGACTCCGGGTGTGGGTTTCCCCCTTGCGGTAGCTATTGTCGGTGCGGTGCTCTATTTCTCACCCCTTTATATGGAGGGATTGTTGGCCAACTGGGAACTGATTGTTTTCGTGCTGGGTGTCCTGTTAGTGATTCTTGAGATTTTCGTGACACCCGGGTTCGGTGTGTTGGGTATTTTGGGTATCGTGGCTGTCGTTACGGGACTTGCATTTGCCATAATCGATACAAGCCTGTTGAAATATATTCCTACGGGCGAGGTCTCCGTTGGGGTGATTTTAGAACCCCTGTTGGTTGTGGTCATCTCGATTTCCACGGCTTTGTTGCTCTCATTCTGGCTCGGGAAAAGGTTTCTGACAGGGCGTTCGGGTTTGCGTGACAGGGTAGTGTTGATATCGGACATGAAACCCGAAGAGGGATATGTGGCACACCGTCCGACCGATTTGCTGACGGGACGGAAAGCAAGGACTGCAACCCCGTTGCGTCCTGCGGGTCGGGTGGAGATAGACGGTATATTTTATGATGCGGCAGGAGAGGATGCGCAGTTCATCGAACGCGGGGTGGAGGTGTTGGTCGTACGGAGTGAGGGAGGTGTCCTTTATTGTCGAAAAACGGTATGACGATGATAAAGGGAAAAAGGATCATTTGTCGGAGAAAGGGATGTGCGCTTGGCATATTGTCGGCTGTCGGAATATTGATGTCGTGTGTTCCGCGTCCCGAAACAACCGTTCTGGAAGGATTTGCACTCGGTACCACCTATTCCATTACGATTGTCGGGGATGTCCCTGCGGATATCAGGATGCGTGTTGACTCCGTTTTTGCTGAAGCGGATGCCTCGATGTCCGTATTCAATCCAGAATCGCTTTTAAGTCGAATCAATCGAAACGAAACCGATTCCGTCGATGCTCACATAACTTATTGCATCGAACTGGCTCGAAAAGTGAGTGAACTTTCCTCAGGGAAATACGATGTTACTGTGCAGCCGCTGGTTGAAGCGTTCGGCTTTTCCGGGAAACCGCAGCAAGAGATGGATATCGACTCGTTGCTCGCATTGGTCGGGTATGAAAAAATAGCTGTTGAACAGGGACGCTTGATCAAGCGTGTCCCCGGGATGCAGATCGGACTCAATTCGGTTGCGAAAGGTTATACGGTGGATATGCTGGCGGGATTGCTCGATCGGGAAGGGGTAGCCGATTACCTGGTTGATGTGGGAGGAGAGATCTTTTGTCGGGGGGCCAATGGCCGCGGAAAAGATTGGGTCGTCGGAATCGATACCCCATTTGAAGGGAATTATGTTCCGGGAGCCTACATGCAGGGGACGATTTCGGTATCGGGGGTTGGAGTAGCGACATCTGGCAACTACCGTAATTTCCATACGGATTCGCTCGGGCGCAAATTCACCCATATCATCGATCCGACAACGGGGGCCAATACGGCCAGCGATCTGCTTTCGGCAACAGTGGTGGCTGCCAATTGCGCGTTGGCCGATGCATACGGTACGATGCTTATTGCGGTAGGATTTGACGGAGCCCGAGAGTTGCTTGGCAAGCATGATATTGCAGCACTTTTGATTTATGCCGATGAACGGGGAGAAATGCACCCTTTCATGTCGGAAGCGATGAAGCGGTATGCCGGTCCCGGGATGAAGGGTGAGGAGTGATCGGACGATAATATTTTTTCACGCTAAGAGAACAGAGGGATGCGAAAGGTACGGTTTATCTATAATCCGGTGTCGGGAGAGACTATGGTGGGTGCTTTTCTCGACAATATTATCGAATTGTATCAACAAAACGGTTTTATGATCGAGCCTTACCGGCTCGATTTCAAGGATGACCCCGTACAGGCAATGGCTGATTTGGATGGCTCGTATCACCATCTGTTGGTGGCGGGTGGGGACGGTACCGTCAATCTGGTGGTCAACATGATGAAGAGTCTTGGTTTGGATATTCCCCTGGCGGTATTGCCTGCGGGCACGGCCAATGATTTCGCTTCGCTGTTGGGCATGCCGGCTGACCTGATGAAAGCGTGTCGCGAAATAGTGAATGGCCGGATTCGAACGATCGATCTGGGATGGGCAAACGACAAATGGTTCGTGAATGTTTTCAGTTGTGGGCTCTTTACGGATGTATCACAAAAAACGCCTACCATTCTCAAGAATAATTTCGGTAAATTGGCCTATTATGTGAACGGCATCGGGGAGTTGCCCAATTTTCGGAAGATGAATCTTTCGATTCATTCGGATGGCGGCGATTTCGAAGGAGCAGCCTTGATCTTTTTCGTATTCAACGGCAAGACGGCCGGGAAGTTCCCTGTCGCTTATCTTTCCGAAGTGGACGACGGGTTGCTCGATGTACTTATTGTCCGCGGCGACAATCCTTTCCGGGCAGCACAAACCATCATACGCTTTTTCTCGGCCACGTTGCGCGGGCGGATGAAGTATCCGGCTGAAATCGTCCATTTACAGTGTTCCAGACTTACTGCAGATTCACTGCTGGATGAAACGACCGATGTCGATGGGCAAGCAGGGCCGGGATTTCCTCTCGATATCCGATGTGTGGCAGGTGCCTTACGGGTAATCACTGCTGACCGGGAACGACTCTGAATGCCGTTACTCCTGTTCGGAGTCCGTTGTTTCCGAGCGTCTCCGATCCGGGGTCGGTAGTCTGTTGTCTGGGGTGTCGTATGTTGTGGCGACCTCCTTTGTTTGTCTTTTTCTTGTGGGCGTGTTGGGTCTGTCTTGTCGACGTGTTTGCCGTATGCTGATGAAAAGCGGCAGCGATAGAAAGACGAGTGTCCCGGTGATGACCAGTCCCGTATAGAGGGCAGGGGTGCCGATCGGAAGTTGCGATGGAGGGAAGAAGGTGACGATGAAAGAGAAGAGGACAGCCAGAAATCCGCCTCCGGCAATCAGCCACATGCCTCTTTTCCCGCCCGGTACACGATAGTCTCGAATCAGATCGGGTTGTGAATACCTCAATCGGATACCGGCTGCATACATCATCATATACATGATCAGATAGAGTCCGATGGTAAGTGCACTGAGCAGAAAAAAGGCTACGCTCACGTTGTCCATCACGAAATAGAACGATGAGAGCAGGGTGACGATACCCCCTTGCAATATGAGAATGCTTGATTGCACACCGTTTTTGTTGGTATATGTAAGGCTTTGCGGCAATTGTCCGTCGTGTGCGGTCCAAAGGAGTCCCCGACTCGGCCCCGATATCCAGGACATTACTCCTGCCAGGGTTCCGAACATCATCAGCAAACAGATGATTCGGAGCATCCACTCCATTCCGAAATGGGAGAGAAGTCGTTGGAACGTGACCATCAGTCCGTCCTGAAGATTGATCTCGTTGTATGGGGTGACGATCGATACGGCCAGTGATCCCATTGTGAAAAGCAGAAATGAGATGGCGGCAGCGATGAGAATGGCTTTTGGAAACTGTTTCTGTGGTTTTTTCAAATCCTGTGCATGTACGGCGTGAACTTCTACACCGGCAAACAGCAAAAGAATCCCTGCCAGAAAGGCGATGTCGTTCAACCCCGTGATATGAGGGAAGAAACGAGGATGTACATGGTGGATGGCATCGACCCGTGCAATTTCCGGCAGGTTTTCCGGCAAGGTTTTCAATGCGATCGGATTCCCGGCAATCAGCCAGACGATGGCGAGTGTGATGATTGCAATACCCGGGAGAACGGTTCCTATCAAGAATCCGCGGCTTGTGATCTTAGAGATTGCCGAGGTGCCTCGTAACGTGAGAAAGGTGGCGATCCAGTAGGCAATGATCGAAAAAAGGCCCACGAAAATCCCGTTTTGTGCTTGAGCCGGAATCCCGAGTGTGTAAGCGGCCGCTGCCGCTGCAAAACCCAGTACGGTCGGATACCAGACTACGTTCTGTATCCATTGGAGGAAAATGGCGATAAATCCCATACGTTGGCCGAAAGCCTCCTTTACCCATGTGTACACACCGCCTCCCTTGTCTGCAAAAGCGCTCCCGAGTTCTGCTGATAACAGGGCCGCAGGAATGAGAAAGAGAAATGTGGCGAAGAAGATGTAGAAGAACATGGTGAGTTCTTCCTGTGCCATCATGGGCAGACCGCGCAAACTGATAATGGCTGCCGCAGTCATCAGACCCAGTTGACGAGTAGAGATATGAGTGGATCCGGTCATGATCGTATGGGTAGGTTTATGATTGGTTCACACTATTGTGTGAATCCCGTTGCATAAATCATACCGGATCGGTGGTAGATACGGATTATCGTGCGGATCCTCCGAACATGTCGAGCAGTTCAGAGGTGATGGCCTGTTGTCGGGATTTGTTGTATTCTACGGTCAATTCGTCCAGCAGGTTGTCGGCATTTTCGGTAGCCGTTTGCATGGCGATCATTCTGGCTGCGTGTTCTGAGGCATTCGAGTCGAGCAATGCCGTATAGAGTTGTAACTTGATGCTCTTCGGGATCAATGTGTCGAGCAATTGGCGACGGGATGGTTCGAGAATATAGTCGACAACCGCATGTCGGCGTTCCGTATCGATTTCAGGCAATCGCAGTGGCAGCAAGGTCGATTGTGTCAGTACCTGGGAACCGGCACTGCGAAAATGGTGATAAACCAATTCCACACGATCGATCTCGTGCCGTTCGAACTGATCGACCAACCGCGAAGCCAGTCCTGCGATAACATGATAATCTGTCTTTTCTGCCAACCCTTCGAATCGTTCCGCAATGGCGTAACCGCGTTTTCGAATTGCATCTCCAGCCTTTCGCCCTACCGCATATATCCGGATGTGGTCGTTCCCGAGTTGACGATAGTTGTCGAGGATCCGTTGGAGTTCTTTGGTGATATTGGCATTGAAAGCCCCGCAGAGTGAACTGTCGGATGAAAAAACCACAATGGCAACATGGGTAATTTTTCGCTCTTCGGCCAATGGGGTTGCGTATCGTTCGCCGTCTGCAAGCAGGCTGTCCATAACGTGGTGGAGTGTCTCGGAGTAGGGCAGCATGCGTTCTATGACCGCTTGTGCCTTGTGCAATTTGGCAGCGGAGACCATTTTCATGGCGGAAGTGATCTTCCGCGTGCTTCTTACCGAATTGATGCGCTCCTTGATTCCTTTGAACGATGCCATGGTAGGATAGGGATAATCGTTATGATGTCTGTTGGGCGTTGTTCAGTCCAGCCGTTACTTCCGATGCGACCTCTTCGATCGCTGCGGTGATCTTTTCGTCGAGAATACCCTTATGCAAGGGTTCGAGTACATCCTCTTTGTGCCGGACCTCGAGTACTTCAAGAAAAGTCCGTTCGAACTCTCCGACCTTCTCGAGTGGAATATCGCGCAGGAGACCATGGGTTCCGCAATAGAGCACTGCGATCTGTTTTTCCACCGGCATCGGCGAATATTGAGGTTGTACCAGCAACCGGGTATTTTTTTGTCCTTTGTCGATCGTGAAAGCGGTTACTGGATCGAGATCACCGCCGAATTTGGTGAAAGCCTCCAATTCACGGTATTGAGCCTGGTCGATTTTGAGGGTTCCAGCAACTTTCTTCATTGCCTTGATCTGTGCGTTGCCACCCACGCGGGATACGGAAATCCCTACATTGATGGCAGGACGGATCCCCTGATTGAACAGATCGCTTTCGAGAAATATCTGTCCGTCGGTGATGGAAATCACATTGGTCGGAATATATGCTGAGACGTCACCTGCCTGTGTCTCGATAATGGGAAGTGCCGTGAGCGAACCTCCACCCCTGACTTTCCCCTGGAGACTTTCCGGTAGGTCGTTCATCCGTTCTGCGACCTCCTGTCGTCCGATGATCTTCGCGGCTCTTTCCAGCAATCGCGAATGGAGATAGAAGATGTCGCCCGGATAGGCTTCCCGTCCCGATGGCCTGCGTAAGATCAACGAGACTTCACGATAGGCAACGGCCTGTTTCGAGAGGTCGTCGTAGACCACGAGAGCGTGTCGTCCGGTATCTCGGAAATACTCTCCGATGGCGGCTCCGGCGAATGGGGCGAAATATTGCAGGGCTGCCGGATCAGCGGCAGTAGCTGCGACCACGATCGTATATTCCATTGCCCCTTTCTCACGGAGTGTGTTGACGATCGAAGCTACCGTAGAACCCTTTTGCCCGATGGCCACATAGATGCAATAGACCGGATCACCATTCAGATAACCGTCACGCTGATTGATAATCGTATCGATGGCGATAGCGGTTTTCCCGGTCTGGCGGTCGCCGATGATGAGTTCCCGCTGACCGCGACCGATCGGAATCATGGCATCGACGGCTTTCAGTCCGGTTTGAAGCGGCTGGTTGACCGGTTGACGGAATATCACACCCGGAGCTTTCCGTTCCAGCGGCATACTGCATTTCTTTCCGCCGATATCTCCTTTTCCGTCAAGCGGTTCTCCCAGCGGATCGATTACCCGGCCGAGCATCTCTTCGCTGACTTCGATGGAAGCGATTCTTCCGGTTCGTTTGACGCTGAATCCCTCCTTGATCCGGTCTGTCTGTCCGAGCAGGACGGCTCCCACGTTGTCCTCTTCGAGATTCATTACCACCCCCATCATTCCGTTTTCGAACTCCAACAACTCGTTGGCTTCGGCGTTGCGCAAACCGTAAATACGGGCTACTCCGTCGCTCACCTGAAGTACCGTTCCCACCTCGTCGAATTTCAACCGGGTATCGATCTGTTCGAGTTGCATCTTCAGGATGTCGGAAACTTCGCTTACCTTGATGTTTTCAGGCATATCTCCTTTTTGTTTATTTCGTTATTTTGGTTGTCAATATGTTGGTGCCTATACGATCACACGGTTTTTCTGAATGAACTGCCGGCGTATGCGTTCCAATTGGCCTGCGACCGAGGCATCCAAACGCAAGTCGTTGATTTGAAAAATGAAACCTCCCTCGATAGAAGGGTCGATATGGGTAGCGAACTCCACACGCCCATGTGTCCGTTCTTCGACATCTCGACGGATTCGGTCGAGTGTCTCGTCGGGCAGCGGTACGACGGAGATCAGTGATACCACATCGACATGGTTTATTTTTCGATATAGGGCCATATAGCTGCGGGAAATGTCTCCGAGAAACCGTTCCCGGCGATTGGCGAGAACGATACGGACAAAACTGCGGAATACCTCGCTTCCTCCGGCTTCAGCGGCTTCGCTGATAAGCCTTGCTTTTTCGTCGGGAGAAACCATCGGACTGGTCAACGTACCCGACAGGCCCGGAGTGGCGGCGAGACTTTCCTGGAGCGTTTTCATCTGCTCGTAAAGTTCGTCACTACAGTTCCGTTCCTGTGCATATTCCAGCAAAGCCCGGGCATAGCGTTTCGGTATCAGTCCTTCGTTCATCTTTGCGGTGTTTATGACTTGATGGTTTTGTTTTCCTCTCTGATCAGTTCGGCTTCGTCGAGCATTCTCGAAATCAGTGCCTGTTGGGCATCGCGATCGTCCATGCGGTTGCGCAGGATCTTTTCGGCAATGTCAACCGACAATACGGCTACCTGGGTTCGGATTTCCATCAGCGCCTTTTGTTTTTGTGTTTCGATTTGGCTCTTGGCCGCTTCGATCTGTTTGGCTGCCTCTTCGGAGGCTTTTTCCCGCGCGTTGCGTACGATCTGTTCGCTTTCGGCGACGGCTTGCTTGAGTATCTCGTTTTGGCGGCTTTGTGCCTTGTCAAGCAACAGCCGGGCCTCTTCCTTGACGTTTTCGAGTTGTCGGTTGGCCTCATCCGCATTTTCGAGCGATTTGCGAATGTATTCACGTCGTTCATCCACCATGCGGGTGATGACCGGGAATCCGAACTTGGCCAAAAGACCGAAAACGATCAGGAAGCTTACGAGCATCCAGAATAGCAGACCGAAATCGGGTGTTAGCAGCGACATGGATTTTCTCTTTTATTGGATTGACTACAGAGCCATGAAGCAGACTACGATGGCAAAGAGGGCCGCACCTTCGATCAACGCGGCTACTATAATCATCGACATACGGATGTCTCCGGTCGCTTCGGGTTGACGTGCGATGGATTCCATGGCGTTGGCACCGATTTTCCCGATGCCCAAGGCTGCGCCGAGAACGGCGATGGCTGCTCCGATGGGGGCTGCGAGTGAACCGAAGTCAACTGCCTGCTGCAAAAGTGTGATGAGTGGTAACATGGCTTTAAGTGTTTTTTAATGAA
>CASDWR010000243.1 GCA_949284665.1 uncultured Rikenellaceae bacterium
CCTCTTTTATATCTCATCGGCAGTCCGATCCGGGATTTTCCCATATCTCCTCTCCGATGAAAAAGGAGAGAAAAGGACGAAATGGCTCCGCATCGCAAATCAGACCGACGGCAACATATATCCCCCAACAGGGAAAAACCTGATGCGAGGAGATTCTGCGACGGCACAAAGAGACCGGTTGTCAAAGTTGCGCGGGAATACCATTCGGACTCGAATATCTTTGTTTCGGACTATTTTATTCCCGGCACTTCCAATCGTTCGGATTTTTGCTATTTTTGCGCATTGCATTCCGTATGTTTCTTCGGGAAAGATCCCGGGGCCACAGGACGGCACAACATCGAATTACCCGACCATTTTGAAAAGAGGCAAAATTTTACCAATCGTTCTGCTGCTATTGACCGCAGGACTTTGTTACGGACAGCACGACGGCCAGAAACACAAACGCAGCAGACTCTCCTATTCAGGATTCTCCGGAGGCATGATGATCCATTCGGGATATCTTTTCGGGGGTACGTCCGCGCCGCACACCCCTGCCGGCCAAGCCTTCCCTGCACAACGGATGCAAGGTTTTCCTACAGGCATCGGAGGCGCCATCCGATTCCATTTCGGTCCTCATCTGCGGATCGGATCGGAAGGTTACAACTCCACATTGAAATACGGGCCTTACGACAGTTATACTCAAATTGGTTGGGGAGGCGTATTGGCCGATTGGTATTGGGACAAGGGACTCGTTTCTCCTTTTGTCGGGATAACATTCGGCGGTGGAGGGGTCAAAAATACGACATTCACTGCCCCGACCGAGGATGATTTCGTCACGGAAGCGGTATCGTTCCGCAAGTACGGTTTTGCAACGGCCGTTCCTTTCATCGGGTTGGAACTTGCCGTAACCCAGAAAATGCTTCTGACCTTTAAAGCCGATTACATGCTTTGCCTGTCAAGGCGCAAGCCCGATTTTGTCTCGGGGCCACGCCTCTATATAGGGTTTACATTCAGCCGTCCTTCGGAATCGGAACGTTCTGGACGGATGCTCCGGGACAGAAATACCCCTGTACGGAATGTACGACGATAAGAAAGGATATCGGATATCGGATATCGGAAATATACACAGTCGCCAACGCTCCATATCAGGCCGCCATGGGCATTAAACAATTTTTTTAATGCCCCCGTTAAAAAATCCGATGACCAAACGGAACAGGAGCAGGATCTTTGAACCGACAGGATCTCACAACCCGAGCCCGGCATGGTCTGACCATTGGGGGAAAGGATCGACGGCACCGACCGTTACAACGGTGAATCCGGTCGGGTCGAGATAACGCCGGGCCAATTCGTTTATCCGCTCGGGAGTGATCTCGCGCACCTGTCTGACAAACCGTTCCACATAATCGTTGTTTTCACCGTTCTGAATATTTTCGATGACCACATCGGCGATTCCGAACGGGCCATCCAGAATTCGCAACACCTCCCCGACCATGATATTCGCAGCAAGCGCCAACTCTTCGGCCGATACGACTTCATGGCGCAATCGCTCCATTTCTGCAAAAATCTGCCTTACGGCATCTTCGGTAACATCACTTCCTACCTCCGTAGCAACAGCCATATATCCTGCCCGATCGAGATTCACCATGGCAGAATAGACTCCATACGTGTATCCGTGCTCCTCGCGCAGATTGCGGACCAAACGAGAACCGAAGTACCCGCCAAGCAGAGTCGACACCACTTGCATGCCGACAAAATCAGGATGCGTACGCGGGAACAGCAGTTTCCCGATTCGCACGGCAGACTGTACTGCCCCGTCAAATGCCACGAAACGATAACGCCGACTGCATACGGGCGGGAAATCCCGTTCCGGCCGAGTTTTCGACAATGGCAATTTCCCAACCAGTTCGGCGATCCCCCGGTCACGGTCGGGCGAAAGATCTCCGCTGACAACGACGAAACAGTTCCCGGCACGATAAAAAAGCTCGTGGAAAGCACGGAGGTCTGCAGGGGTCAAGGCATCGTAACACGATTCGTCGGAAGAGACACCATAAGGATGGGCCTCCCCGAACAATGCTCCAACAAAAAACTGACGCGCCAAAAAATCGACACGATTACGGTTGATCGCAAGATTCTGTTTGCTTTTGGCACAATAGATTCGGACCTCATTGTCGGGGAAAGAGGGATGCAACAACACCTCTTCGGCAATAGCCAGTGTCGGGGCAAAAAATTTGGTCAGACAACAAAAGGTCACCACCGCATAATCACGATCAAGACTTACGTCGAAATAAGAACCATAAAAATCAAGCCTTTCCGCAATTTCCTGGGCCGAAAGGCGGAGGCTTCCTTCACCAAGCGTATTGAGCGTTGCGGAAGCGCTGAAAGGTTTGGTTTGCCATGAGGTTCCGGCATGAAACACGAAACTCACACGCAACACTTCCCTGCCCGGACAATCGATCGAATGAATCGCCACCCCGTTGGATGCCCGCGTTTCCCACACATGTGGTAACGTAACCCGATCCGGAATGGTTACCGACGGTTGCCTGTCTTTATCGATTCTATCACTTTTCATCCTTACCGTAAATAATCAATGTGGAAGCATGGTCCCGTGTCAACAACCCCCGAGTCGTTTCACAAATCTCCTCCGGCACGATCGAACGATACAGTTTCACCTCACCGTTGAGCAATTCCATATCACCCAACAAGGCATAATAGCCGAGATTCATCGCCTTGTTCATCACGTTGAGCTCACCGAACAAAATCCCAGCTTCAAACTTGTTCTGCACCTTCTCCATCTCGTATTTGTCGACCGGTTCGTTCTTCAAGCATTCCAACTCGTTCCAAAGAGCCGCTTCACCGCGATCCACCGACACTCCGGGCAATAATTGCCCGGTCACTACGAACAGCCCTCTGTCCATATCTCCCGTAACATATGCATTGACAGCCGAAAAGAGTCCGGTCTCCCTCACCAACTTGCGATACAGCCTGGCCGAACTGCCCCCAGCCAACAAATCCGTGATCAGATCGCAGAGATAATACTCCCTGCTGCGACGATCTCCCATTACGAATGCAATTGTAATTTGCGTGGCGGGCACATCTCGCCAAACCTCTTTTCGACGAGCACCCTGTTGTTCCGGTTCCTCGGGAACCACATCAACGGGCCGGGCTTCAGAGTGCAACCCGCCAAACCAATGTTCCGCCAAATGGAAAACCGCTTCCGGATCCAAATCGCCGGCTACCGAAAGAATCGCATTGGATGGTCTGTAATAACGCCCATAAAAACCCTTTACATCAGCCAACGATGCATCTCGAATATGATCCGGTGTCAAACCGATCGTGGGCCAACGATACGGGTGAACCCGGTATGCCATCTCTCGCAACAACAACCATTGATCGCCGTACGGTTGATTCAGATAACGTTGGTTGTACTCTTCGATCACCACCTGTTTTTCGGCCGCAAGCCCTGCTTCAGAAATATTCAACCCCGTCATACGATCGGATTCGAGCCAAAAGGCAGTCTCCACATTCTCCTTCGGGAGCGTGATATAATAATCCGTATAATCGTTGGTAGTAAAAGCATTGTTCTCGCCACACGCCTCCTGAACCGGCACATCGAAATTCGGAATACACCGGGTCCCGCGGAACATGAGATGCTCGAAAAGATGAGCAAAGCCGGTCCGTAACGGGTTTTCATTCCGTGATCCCACCCTGTACAACAAATTCACGGCAACCATGGAAGTATAGGGGTCCCTGTGTGCCAGGACCTCCAATCCATTGGACAAAATATACCGTTCGTAATCAATCATTCCGTCTCTATGCAATAAGGCATTCCTGCCGACCCACCGTGAACCGAGCCGAAATCTTCCGTCTTCCCCTCAGGACGAACATTCACCCGACCCTCTCCAAACGGATTCAAAAAAAGACTCCGCTTCCAACCCTCGTCATAACCCTCTTCGACAATCGTGCACGGCACAAAAATAACGTTTCCCCGACGAAACTCCAAAAGATCGCCCCAAAGGACCGGCTCGACTCCCCGCCCATCCGGTTAGCTCTTTCTCGACGTCCGGCAAAACGAACTTCCATATTTCCGGATATCCTCCCTCAACCTCAGGAGAGCCCGAAACACACCTCGCCCCCTCTTGACCGTGCGCGGTCACGGCAGACAGTTTTTTTTCATCACTCTCCTAACAGTTTCATAATGTTATCGATAGCACAAAGAAGAAAACAGAGAACAGAAAAAAGTGGACGACGAGGTTTTTAAATTAAATATATTTACTCTATCTTTGCAAAGGTAAATGCGTCACTGTTAATATATTAACAGTTATACAACTAACAGCAACTTAACCAATAACAAAAAATATGGGACAGAAAAAATTCATTACTTGCGACGGTAACTACGCTGCGGCACATATCGCCTACATGTTCAGCGAAGTTGCGGCAATTTATCCGATCACACCCTCGTCGACCATGGCGGAACTGGTAGACGAGTGGGCCGCAGGCGGGAGGAAGAACATTTTTGGAGAGACGGTGAAAGTGGTCGAGATGCAGTCGGAGGCGGGCGCAGCCGGCGCACTCCACGGTTCTTTGCAGGCCGGTGCACTCAGTACGACCTTTACGGCCTCTCAAGGACTGCTGCTGATGATTCCCAACATGTACAAGATTGCGGGAGAGTTGCTTCCGGGTGTATTCCATGTATCGGCCCGTGCATTGGCCGCGCAATCGCTCTCGATTTTCGGCGACCATCAGGATGTAATGGCAACCCGTCAAACAGGTTTTGCCATGCTTGCCACCAGCAGCGTACAGGAAGTGATGGACCTGGCCGGTGTGGCTCACATCGTAGCCCTGAAGTCACGTGTTCCGTTTTTGCATTTCTTCGACGGTTTCCGCACCTCGCATGAGATTCAGAAAATCGAATTGATGGACGAAGAGGCGCTTTCCGCACTGTTCGATCGCAAAGCATTGGCTGAATTCCGTGCCCGTGCACTGAACCCGTCGCATCCTGTGACGCGAGGAACGGCACAAAATCCCGACATCTACTTCCAAACACGCGAAGCAGCCAACCGTTTCTACGAAGCCGTACCCGATATGGTCAACGAGACCATGCAACAGATCAACAAAATCACGGGTCGCGAATACAAACCTTTCACATATTACGGCGACCCCGAAGCGGAAAACATCGTCGTTGCGATGGGTTCGGTAACCGAAACAATCAAGGAGACGGTCGATTACTTGCGGAAACAGGGCGAAAAAGTAGGTGTAATTACCGTACACCTGTATCGTCCGTTCTCGGCCAAGTATCTGCTGAACGTCATGCCGAAATCGGTGAAAAAGATTTGCGTGCTCGACCGCACGAAAGAGCCGGGAGCCGCAGGCGAACCTCTCTATCTGGATGTACGCGACGTATTCTTCGGCAAGGAGAACGCTCCTGAAATCATCGGCGGACGCTATGGTCTCTCCTCGAAAGACACCACTCCGGCACAGATTCTGGCCGTATTCGCCAATCTGAAAAACAAGGAATCGAAAGATCATTTCACCGTCGGAATCGTAGACGACGTAACATTTACCTCGCTGCCGGTCGGTGAAGAGATCTCCCTGGCCAAGGAGGGCACGTTCGAAGCGTTGTTCTTCGGATTGGGAGCTGACGGAACCGTGGGGGCTAACAAGAACTCGATCAAGATCATCGGAGGATCGACCGACAAATATTGCCAGGCCTATTTCTCCTATGACTCGAAAAAATCGGGGGGTTATACCTCTTCGCATCTGCGTTTCGGAGACAAACCCATCACTTCGCCCTATCTGGTAACCACACCCGACTTCGTAGCCTGCCACGTACCTTCGTACGTAGACAAATACGACGTATTGAAAGGATTGAAGAAGGGTGGTTCCTTCCTGCTCAACAGCGTACATGACGCCGAAACCACCAAGGCATCGCTGCCGAACCACATGAAGCTTTACCTGGCCAAGAACAACATCAACTTCTATATCATCAACGCCACCAAGATCGCGGCCGAACTGGGCTTGGGCAGTCGCACGAACACCATCATGCAGTCTGCCTTCTTCAAGATTGCGAATGTCATCCCGTTCGACAAGGCCGTCGACGAAATGAAGAAAGCGATCTACAAAACCTATGGCAAGAAGGGTGAAGATATCGTGAACATGAACTATGCTGCCGTTGACAAGGGAGGAGCAGAAGTTCAGAAGGTGGAAGTTCCTGCCGAATGGGCGAATATCGTTCCGAAAGAGGTGGTCAAGGATGAATCCGGTGTGCCAGCTTTCGTACGCAACATTGTTGAGCCGATCAATGCCCTCAAGGGAGACCTGCTTCCGGTCAGTGCATTCAAGGGTCGTGAAGACGGCACTTGGGACAACGGTACGGCAGCATATGAAAAACGCGGTATTGCAGTCAACGTGCCCGAATGGCAGATCGACAACTGTATCCAATGTAACCAGTGTGCCTACATCTGTCCTCATGCAGCCATCCGTCCTTTCCTGATGACCGAAGAGGAAGCAGCGGCCGCACCTGCCGGAGCAGTCGGCAAACAGGGTCTGGGTGCGACGAAAGAGTACAAGTTCCGGATTCAGGTGTCGCCGCTCGACTGTACGGGTTGCGGCAACTGTGTCGATGTCTGCCCGGCTCCGAGCAAGGCTTTGGTAATGAAACCGCTCGAAAGCCAACTCTCGCAGGAGACAAACTGGGAATACATGCACAACAAAGTCGGATACAAGGATACGGTAATCGACAAGGCCAAGACTGTCAAAGGTACGCAATTCGCACAACCGCTGTTCGAATTCTCGGGTGCTTGTGCCGGTTGCGGCGAAACGCCTTATATCAAAACCATCACACAGCTCTTCGGAGACAAGATGATGGTTGCCAACGCCACGGGTTGTACCTCGATTTACAGCGGTTCGGCACCTTCGACGCCTTATTGCACCAACAGCAAGGGCGAAGGTCCGGCATGGGCCAACTCACTCTTCGAAGACAATGCCGAATTCGGTTTGGGCATGCACCTGGGTGTCGAGAAACTGCGGGACAAGATCGAAGAGAAGATGAAGTTCGCCATTGCTGAATGCTCGTGCTGCTCGGAAGAGTTGAAAGGTGTGATGAACGAATGGATCGAAAACCGCAAGAGCAGCGACAAGAGCGCCGAAGTAACGGCTCGTCTGCTCCCGTTGCTGGAGGCATGCGGTTGCGACACCTGCAAGGAGATTCTTGCGATGAAAGACTTCCTGGTCAAAAAATCGCAATGGATCATCGGCGGAGACGGTTGGGGTTATGACATCGGTTTCGGTGGAGTGGATCATGTACTCGCTTCCGGGGAGGACGTGAACATTCTGATCGTCGATACGGAGGTATACTCCAATACGGGAGGCCAGTCATCGAAGGCTACCCCCGTAGGGGCCGTTGCGAAATTTGCATCAGCTGGTAAACGTATCCGCAAAAAAGATATCGGAGCCATTGCAATGACCTACGGATATGTATATGTAGCACAGGTATCGATCGGAGCCAACCAGAACCAGTTGCTGCAGGTATTGCGCGAAGCCGAGGCCTACCACGGACCGTCGTTGGTAATCGCCTATGCACCGTGTATCAACCACGGTATCAAAGGTGGCATGACACGTACTCCGAGCGTTGGCAAGGAGGCTGTCGAATGCGGTTACTGGCATCTGTGGCGTTACAATCCGGAGTTGGAAGCCAAGGGTGAGAATCCTTTCAAACTCGATTCGAAAGAACCCGACTGGAGCAAATTCCAGGCCTTCATCAACAAGGAAGTTCGCTACACTTCTTTGACAAAAGCATTCCCCACCGAGGCGGCCGAATTGTTCAAAGCAGCTGAGGAGAATGCCAAATGGCGCTACAACAACTACGTACGTCTATCTCAGATGGATTACAAGAAAGAGCAATAATCTCTCTCCCAGGAGAAAGGTTATTTCTCAGCGAAAGAGATGCTCCGAATTCTTCGGAGCATCTCTTTTTTAACATCGGCAGGACGAACGCCTGCCGGAGAACATCTGCCTTCCCGTATATCGACCCGCTCAAAGGAGGAATTTGTACGGATTTCTCCCCGGCAAAAAACGGCAGGGGAATTTTGGGGGGATACACCCACGAAATGCCATTCCTGCTTGGTCCGAACATCAGAAACCTCACCGGGCGACAATAACGGTAATGGTCTCATTCATGATCCGATAAGTATTTATACGCACTTGAAAATGGGTCTATTCGCTCACCCTACCTTGTACGTTTCGCGGTAACTTTGTAGCAAGTGAAATTTTCATCAAACGGACAGGTCATGGGAAAATACTACGACATGCTGACGGAAGACATCCGACTGCAGGAAGGGTTGAAAGCGTGCATGAACTGCGGCGTATGCACGGCCGTGTGCCCTGCTGCCGAATTTTACAATTACGATCCACGTCAGATTGTCAGCACCGTGCAGACGAAAGACGATGAGGCAATCGAAAAGTTGCTACGCAGTGATGTCATCTGGTATTGCGGCGAATGCATGTCATGCAGGCCACGATGTCCTCGTGGGAATACGCCTGGATATGTAATCCAGGCCCTTCGGACGCTTTCCCAGAAATTGGGTTTTTTCGTGGAATCGGAAAAGGGGCGTCAGCAACTGGCAATAAAACGGACCGTTGGCGAAAGTATTCTCAATACGGGTTACTGCGTACAACCCAAACTGGTCGTTCCGGACAAACACCCCGAACAGGGCCCCGTATGGCAATGGATTTATGAGCATGACAAGGAGGTGTACACGCGATTCAACCCCACATACGGATCCGAAGGGGCCGGTGCTGTACGTAAGATTGACGAAGAGTCGATGAATGAGTTGCGCCGGATTTTCGATGTCAGCGGAGGCACGGAATTTTTCGACAATATCGAACGCTGCTCAGACCGTAAGGCCCGCGAGATGGGATTTGACGGTGCGGACGACAACTACATGATGCACACTTACACGACCAACAACGGCCGACACCAATAATATTCCGCGGAGAGAGAAGAGATGAAGAGAAACAGTTGGACAGATTATCAGAAAGAGATCGCCGACGATCGCTACTACTATTTGAGAAGTTGCATTCGACAAAATTTTTTCCCGGGGTCGGAACGTATGCTTCTACAGATGTTGCGTAATGATCTGGGCCGTGACATTTGTGATGATCAACGGTTGACCTCATGCACCGGAATCGGTTATCATTCCGACATCGTACCGTTGGAAACGATCATGACGGTCGTAGCGCGTCAGTTTTCGCTGATGGCCGAAAAGGGTTATGAGAATGCAGTAGCCTCATGCATTACCTCTTTCGGTATCTACAATGAAATCATGGAGACGTGGAACGAATTTCCAGAAACCGAGGAACGGGTCCGGGAGAATCTCTACAAGGCAACAGGTCGCGAGTTTGCCAAGCCCAAGAATATCGCCCATGCTTCGGATGTAATCTTCCACCACCGGGAAGCAATTGCAGCAAAGGCAAGATACCGGTTGGTCAATGTCGAAACGGGACATCCGTTACGTGGAGTCGAACATATCGGATGCCATTATGCAAAGATCTTCCCGAAATCGGGTGTAGGCGGTTCTGAATTTCCTTATGTTTTGGCCGGCATGATTGAGGCTTGGGGTGGTGAGGTAGTAGACTATCCCGAGCGACGCCACTGCTGCGGTTTCGGTTTCCGCAACTATCTGGTACAGGCAAACCGAGGATATTCGGTAGCCAATTCACAGAAGAAATTCGAATCGATGGCCCCCTACAAGCCCGATTTTATTGTTTGCAACTGTCCGGGATGCACCATGTTCCTCGACCGGTGGCAATATACCATTGCCGAGATGGAGGGAAGCGTATACGGACCGGAAGGCAAAGGGATTCCGGTACTGACCTATGAAGAATTGGCCGGGTTGGTACTTGGTTACGATCCATGGGACCTCGGGTTGCAAATGCATCAGGTCGATGTCGAACCTTTGCTCAACAAGATGGGCATTGCATACGATCCGGCAGCCAAATATCTGGCTACGAATGGGAAATATATCGGACAACCGGAGGAAGCCATTGTCAACAGCGGTTGCCAGTAAACAAAAACATAAGATGAAAGAGAGAGTGATCGTCGTGGGCGGAGGAGTTGCCGGTATGCAAACGGCCCTGTCGCTAAAAGAGTTGGGAGTCGATCCCGTCATCGTCGAGAAGGAACTGACGTTGGGAGGGAAACTCCGCGACTGGCATAAACTGTTCCCTACGTTCACCCCCGCATCGGAGGTGCTCGAACCCCTGCGGCAACGCATTCTTGAAAGCGGAACGGAAGTACGTACGGGAAGAGCCGTGATGCATGTGGCTCCGGACGGTGTCATATTCGAAAACGGCGAACGACTGGAAGCCGATGCAGTAGTGGTTTGCTCGGGTTTCGAGTTATTCGATGCCCGTATCAAGGAGGAATACGGATACGGCATTTATGACAATGTCTTTACGACCGTCGATATCGAGCACATGCTCAATGAAGGCAAAGTCGCCACCGCACAAGGGAAGGCCCCCAGGCGGATTGCATTTCTGCACTGTGTCGGATCGAGGGATGAAAAAGTAAACCAACACCACTGTTCGCGAGTCTGTTGTATCACGGGAGTGAAACAGGCGATGGAAATGCGGTCACTTTTCCCGGAAAGTCAAGTATACAATTTCTACATGGATATCCGCATGTTCGGCCCAGGTTACGAAGAGATGTACCGGGAAGCGCAACTGAAATACAACATCCATTTTATTCGTGGACGAATCTCGGAAGCGAGCCAGACGATCGACGGACGGATACAGATCAAGGCTGAAGACACATTGGTGGGTCGGCCGTTGCGCATGACGGTTGACATGTTGGTCCTCATTATCGGTATGAAGGGTTGCGGATGCAACCGTATCTTCGCCGAGCATGGGCTGCCCACGGCACCCAACGGATTCATGCAAACTCGCGACTCTTTTGTCGGGAATGTGGAATCGCCGTTACCGGGGGTTTTTTATGCCGGAGCGGTCAGCGCCCCGAAAAACATCGGAGAGAGTCTCAACGAAGGGGTCGCTGCTGCTCTCCGCACGGTCGAATACCTCAAGACGAAAGGAGAAAAGCCATGACACAATTCGGATTCAGCATATCGCAGCCAAGAGCCATCAATCTCGACAAGAACGACCTCATGGTATCCGAGAGGATTCTCCGTGAGATGCCGGAATTGCAGACTTGTATCGCTTGCGGCAGTTGTACGGCAACATGTACGGCAGGCAATCTCACGACTTTTAATTTCCGACGAGTGCACACGCTCGTGCGCAGAGGCGAATACGAGGAAGCATACGAAGAGATGGGGAAATGCATGCTTTGCGGCAAATGCCGATTGAGTTGTCCGCGCGGGATCAATACGCGGGGCGTAGTGATGATGATCAAGAGAGAGTTGGGGGAATATTGACATGAATCTGTATTACGACCATTTCGTGGTGCCTTTCGTGGCGGGAACGGTATTTCTGTTCGTCGTAATCCTCTGGAAGTGGAGTCGGTGGCTGTATGCGTTACCCAAAGATGATAAACGTTCCATTTTACGGGGTATCCCCACCATTGCCACCATCAAGGCGATCGGAGAAGTGATTATGGAGTCATTGCTTCACCGTCGGATTTTCCGACGGAATCCATTGCTGGGCTACATGCACATGAGTTTGGCTTTCGGTTGGTTTTTATTGATCACCGTTGGTTGGATCGAAGCTGCTACGGTCCTCGGAGCCGGGACACCTCTTCATGCCCATGTCTTTTTCCGGTATTTTGATCCGGCAGGCGGGACCGGATACAATCCCTTCTCGCTGATTATGGATCTGCTACTGCTTTTTGTTCTTTCTGGAGTAGCCCTGGCATGGTTCAAACGATTGCGTTCCAGAGCCATGGGGATGCGCCGAACGACGAGACACACCACTCTCGACCGTATTGCTCTCTCTGCGTTGTGGTTTATCTTCCCGTTGCGCCTGATTGCCGAAAGTTGTGCGGCAGCCATCAAGGGGAATGGAGGTTTTCTTACGGGGAGTATCGGTAATTTTCTGACGGGCCATCTGAATGCGTCGACGTTGGTCGGATTGAACGAAACGGCATGGTGGTTTTACTCTTTCGCACTCGGGATCTTTTTCGTGGCAATGCCCTTTTCCCGCTACATGCATATCTTTACCGAGATTCCCCTGATCTTCCTGCGCCGTTATCGGCTTCGCAGCAGACAAAAAGAGACAAGTTTCGACCAGTTTCAAATACAGGCATGTTCACGATGCGGCATATGTATCGATCCGTGTCAATTGCAACGCGACGCGGGGATCGAAGGGGTTCAATCGGTCTATTTCTTGCGTGACCGCCGCTATCAGACATTGACGGACCGGGTTGTGGATAACTGTCTCATGTGCGGCCGATGTGAAACAGCCTGTCCCGTGGGCATCGAACTCAACACCCTGCGCTTGAACAGTCGTGAAAAACGTATGAACGGGACAGCAGAGAGCCGATACGATTATCTCGAAGGGATCGACCTCTCGGAAGGTAACGGCAAAGTAGGTTATTTCGCCGGCTGCATGACCTTGCTGACCCCGAGCATTCTCTCATCCATGGAGAAAATTTTCACTGCGGCTGGAGAGTCTGTATGGTGGGCAGACAGAGAAGGCAGTTCCTGTTGCGGACGTCCGCTGAAACTCGCCGGTGAGATCAACGCTGCACAAAAGATCATGCGGCACAACGAAGAACTATTCCACAAACACGGAATCACCACGCTGGTAACCTCATGTCCGATCTGTCTGAAGGTGTTCCGGGAAGATTATAATCTGCAGGGGATCGAAGTTCTCCACCACAGCGAATATATACTCCGGTTATTGGAGACAGGACGGTTGAAAGTGAAGAACGGAGGGAAGAGTTATGTTTATCACGATCCCTGCGAACTGGGTCGGGGAAGCGGCATTTATGATCCCCCCCGGCGCGTGATTTCAAATGTCGGTACATTGTTCGAAGCCGCGCACAATCGCCGCGACGCTCTTTGTTGCGGCAGCAGTGTGGCAAATACGGCTATTTCAGACGACGGCCAGTTACGCATTGCAAAAGCGATGGCATCCGAGTTGTCGGCAAGCGGGGCAGACACTATTGTCACGGCTTGTCCGCTATGTAAAAAAACCATCGCACGTGCAACTGAGAAACGGGTCTTGGACCTCTCACAAGTGGTTGCCGAGAATTTCTCATAAAAAAAGAGGATTGATTTTTGCAGTAAGGAAAATTTTGTTGTACCTTTGTAACGCCAAGGAGGGAAGATTCCCCAAAATGGGAAAAACGATACATCGCGGGGTGGAGCAGTTGGCAGCTCGTTGGGCTCATAACCCAAAGGTCGGAGGTTCGAGTCCTCCTCCCGCTACTAAAACGGACAATTCGAAAG
>CASDWR010000244.1 GCA_949284665.1 uncultured Rikenellaceae bacterium
AAATGCTGACCCAGTGATTTTTTCGCCTTTACCTCGCTCATCGGATCATTTTACTTTTACCATCTGCGGACAACCCTCAAGCCGGAGACGCCGCAAACTATCCTACCCTTTTCACCCGGTCGTCCACCATTGGGGACCAACTCTTCCCCGGGGAACCGGGCCTTCAGCCATTCGATTCTGCCGCACAGAATATCCCTCCGCATGCCAACAGAACATGACCTCCCTTTCATGGAGATACGAACCCCTCTCTCCTTCCGCGACAATGGACCATTCTCCACGACAAGCCTTGACCTAAATACGGAATTATTCAACATTGGTCCGTTCCCTCCTCGAAGCATGCCGACAGCATCCCGAAACCCATAGAAAGCCCTCTCGCATCCCCTTGGCTCAACTCTTCCCCTGCACACCCGCTTCTCTCTCAGGAATACGACTGCTTCCAAGAGCCTCTTCTCCATATAAAACCGTCAGTTCCCCTGTTCACAAATGAACTTGATGCGGACCAACCGGATCTCCTCTTCCGTGAAATCGGGCCCAAGTTCACGCAACGCCTCGTCAACACTATCGGTCTCGGCATCCTCCTTAAAATAGTCGTAGATCTCCTCTACCTTCTCTTCGTCAATCGTCTGCTGAATATAGTAGTTGACATTCAGTCGGGTTCCCGAATTGACGATCGCCTCGATTTCGGTCAACAACTCGTCGAAATCCAGGTCCCGTGCACGCGCGATATCCTCGAAGTCCATCTTACGATCGATGCTCTGGATGATGAACACCTTGTTGCCACTCCGGTTTACCACACTCTTGACCACCATATCCTGCGGACGAACGATATCCTTCTCTTCCACGTATCGTTTGATAAGTTTGATGAATTCATCACCGAACTTCCGAGCCTTGCCTGCTCCTACACCGCTGATGTTCTGCATCTCCTCTATCGTAACCGGATACTGGATCGACATATCCTCGAGAGACGGATCCTGGAATATGACGAACGGAGGCAAATCGTGCTGCTTGGCCACCTTTTTCCGTAAATCCTTCAACATGGCAAACAATTCCTCATCCGCCGCACCGCTGCCACGTCCCGCCGCTATCACTGGGCTCTCCTCTTCCTCCTCCTGATCATAGTCATGGTCCAGCGTCACGGTAACCGGATACGGATGTCGGATATATGCCTCCCCTTTTTCATTGACGGACAGCAATCCGTAGTTCTCGATATTTTTATCCACCAATCCCATAATAAGAGCCTGGCGGATAACCGTCCCCCAAAACCGATCGGTCTGGTCGGACCCGACACCGAAATACTCGCTCTTGTGGTGACCGTAGGACTTGATCATGGCATTGTTGCGACCGATCAGCACATTGACCAAATGTTCCATTTTGAACTTGTTGCCGATCGACTTCAGCACCTTCAACATCAATTGCATCTGCTCCGTAGCCGCAACCTTCGGACGCGGATTAGTACAATTGTCGCATGCACCGCAATTATCCTCCGTATACTCCTCCCCGAAATAGTGCAACAGCGTCTTGCGCCGACAGATGGAACTTTCCGCATAGGAGACCGTCTCCATCAGCAGCAACTTGCCGATCTCCTGTTCGGCAACCGGCTTGCCCTGCATGAATTTTTCGAGTTTCTGAATATCCTTGTAGCTGTAGAAAGCGATGCAATGCCCCTCGCCACCATCACGCCCGGCTCGCCCGGTCTCCTGGTAATATCCCTCCAGGCTTTTGGGAATATCGTAATGGATCACATACCGTACGTCTGGCTTATCGATTCCCATGCCGAAAGCAATGGTCGCCACAATCACATTCACCTCCTCCATCAAGAACATGTCCTGATTCCGGGCCCGTGTAGAAGCATCCATTCCGGCATGGTAGGCCAAAGCCTTGATATCGTTCGCCACCAACAACTCCGTCAACTCCTCCACCTTCTTGCGGCTCAGACAGTAAACGATACCAGATTTGCCCTCATTTTGTTTGATGTATTTAATAATCTCCCGATTCACATCGTTCTTCGGTCGTATCTCATAAAACAAATTGGGGCGGTTGAACGACGACTTGAATACCGTGGCATCCAGCATGCCCAGGTTCTTCTGGATATCCATCTGGACCTTGGGGGTGGCCGTTGCCGTCAGGGCAATGAGCGGAGCTCGACCGATATCATTCATTATCGGGCGAATCCGTCTGTACTCCGGACGGAAATCGTGTCCCCACTCCGATATGCAATGCGCCTCGTCGATGGCATAAAAAGATATCTTGATCTTCCTCAAAAAAGAGACATTTTCCTCCTTGGTCAGAGATTCGGGAGCGAAATAAAGCAACTTTGTCTTGCCGGCCAGCACATCGTTCTTAACCTGTGTTATTGCCGCCTTGTTGAGCGACGAATTGAGAAAATGGGCTATCCCACTGTCCGCGCTGAACGTCCTCATCGAGTCAACCTGATTCTTCATCAGTGCAATCAACGGCGATATCACGATCGCAACCCCATCCATTATCAATGCGGGCAACTGATAGCACAAGCTCTTGCCCCCGCCCGTAGGCATCAATACAAACGTATCCTTGCCTGCCAGCACATTACGAATTACCCCTTCCTGATTCCCCTTGAACGAAGAGAAGCCGAAATACTCCTTTAGTTTATCATGCAGCAATGTGTCCCGACCCCTGCTTTCCATACTTAATTCTATACCCAATCGTTTTAACATTATAAAGATATTACTTTTTTTTGGAAAAACGCTAACTTTGTAAAAATTTTTCTTGGCAGATGAGATTATACACCTCGCAGCTCGTAAAAAAATATAAGTCACGAACCGTGGTCGATCATGTCTCGATCGATGTGAATCAGGGCGAAATCGTCGGCCTGCTCGGCCCGAACGGCGCCGGAAAAACCACAACATTCTATATGATCGTGGGGCTGATCAAGCCCAATGAAGGCAAAATCTTCCTCGAAGATGAAAACGGCACCACCGAAATAACCAAAGAACCTGTTTACAAACGGGCACAGATGGGAGTAGGCTACCTCGCACAAGAAGCCTCCGTTTTTCGGCGCCTGAGCGTGGAGGACAACCTGAAAGCCGTCCTCGAACTGACCGGACGCCCCAAAGAGTATCAAAGGGAACGCGTGGAAAGTCTTATCGAAGAGTTCCGATTGCAGAAAGTCCGTAAAAGCCTCGGAATTCAACTCTCCGGCGGCGAAAGACGCCGTACCGAAATCGCACGCGCCGTGGCCATCGATCCCAAGTTCATCCTC
>CASDWR010000245.1 GCA_949284665.1 uncultured Rikenellaceae bacterium
GAAATATCGTATTGGCTGTGAGTTTGATCGTGATTTTCATTTTTGCGGTAGCCATGGCCCTCAATGTTTTTACGAGGCATAATCGATACAAGGAGGTACCTGATTTTGTGGGAACCGGATTGCACGAGGCGGAACGGCTCGCTGACAAAATCGGTCTGCGGATCGAAATCAATGATTCGCTTTATGTGCCTGCGTTTGACGGAGGTGTGGTGCTTGAACAGCGTCCTTCGGCCGGGACGGAGGTTAAGTCTGGGCGTCGTATTTTTGTTACCATCAATTCGTACAGGCAGAAAATGGTCAAAGTCCCCTATGTAACGGGATCTTCGTTGCGCCAGGCAAAGAATCTGCTCGAAACGGCAGGGTTGGAAGTCGGCCGCCTGGTCTATGTGGATGATATCGCAACCAACTATGTGTTGGAGGAGCGTGTAGACGGTCGAGTGATGAACGAAAATGATGCATTGGAGGTGGAAAAGGGATCGGGAGTGACGCTGACTGTCGGACGAAGTCCCGATGCTGCACCAGTTATGGTCCCCGGAATCGTTGGCCTCTTGTTGCGAGAGGCACGAAATCGCCTTTGGGAACAGGGCCTGAACATCGGCCAAATTCATGATGACGGAATCAATGAAATGGAACTCAAGGATGCGAGAGTGTACCGACAACATCCCGGGCAGAGTGTTTCCGTCCCTCTTGGTACGGAAGTGAGTTTTTCGTTGACACTCGATTCGACGAAAGTGGCCGAAGGAATCCGCGCTTCGGAGGAGGCGCTTCGGTTGCTCATGGAAGAGCGCGCCAGAGAGGACAGTCTGCGGCGTGCAGGAATTTCGGTCGACGAGACCGAAATGGACGGATCGCTGTCCGACTATGACAGACGGAACGACTTCTGGAACGCCGACAGATGAAAATACTGACACGATGACCGACGATCAATTCAACCATCTCGTAGCGGACGAATACGACGACGAACAGCAGGATGAACTTTATGAACATTTCGCTGTGACAGTCGATCGTGGCCAGTCCATGCTCCGCATCGACAAATATTTGGTCGACAGGCTGGAAAACTGTTCGAGGAGTCGTGTGCAAGCCGCCGCCGAAAGCGGTAATATCCGGGTCGGTGGCAATCCCGTAAAGTCGAGTTACAAGGTCAAACCTGGCGATCGAATTTCGATCGTAATGCCCTATCCCCGCCGTGAAACGGAAATCGTACCGGAAAATATCCCGCTCGAAATCGTCTATGAGGACGATGATGTGATCGTGATAGACAAAGCTGCCGGAATGGTGGTCCATCCCGGGCATGGCAATTACAGCGGGACATTGGTGAATGCGTTGGCATGGCATCTGAAAAATTTGCCCATGTTTCAGGATGGCGACATGCGTGCCGGATTGGTGCACCGCATCGATAAGAACACTTCCGGATTGTTGGTGGCAGCCAAGAATGAACGGGCACATGCCTGGTTGGCTCGTCAGTTTTTCGAACATACCGTTACCAGAAGGTACGTTGCTCTCGTGTGGGGCGATTTCGACCAGGAAGAAGGGACCATTGTCGGGAACATCGGCCGCAGCGTTCGCGACAGGCTCCGCATGGCTGTATATCCGGATGGCTGCGACGGCAAGCATGCCGTTACACATTACAAGGTGATAAAACGTTATGGATATGTGACGCTTGTGGAATGCCGTCTCGAAACGGGAAGGACCCACCAGATCAGGGTACACATGGAGTATGTGGGACATCCGCTTTTTAATGACGAGCGTTACGGCGGGGATCGTATTCTCCGTGGAACTACCTTCAGCAAGTATCGGCAATTCATTGAAAACTGTTTTGCCGCAATGCCTCGCCATGCATTGCATGCCAGGACCTTGGGATTCGAACATCCTGTCACGCATGAACGGCTTTGCTTCGAGAGCGAATTACCCGCCGATTTCCGGTCGGTACTTGCCAAATGGGATCAATACATCGCGTGTCGGAGCGCATTCGAAGAGTAGTAATCCGCGAATTTTTATACGAAATGTTCGAATAAAGGCGGTTTCGAAAGCGGAGGGAACGGGTGCGTAAACTGTGGAAGGGTAATAAAATCGAAAGTTCCGGAACAAAAAAGGGCGAAAGGCGCGAAAAATGTATAAAAACCGGACAAATACAAGTATGCCGCCTGAAAACTCGAAATGAGAAATGACAATATGGCGAATAATAATATGATGGATTATGATTGACAGAACATTTACCATTATCAAACCGAATGCCGTGGCGGATGGCAATACAGGAAAGATTCTCGATATGATTATCGCGGCAGGTTTCCGGGTGATCGGATTGAAACTGACGTGTATGGACCGTAACCAGGCGCAGAAGTTCTATGCCATACACCGTGATCGGCCTTTTTTCGGGGAATTGGTCGATTTCATGACCTCTGGTCCTGTAGTGGTCGGACTGCTTGAGAAGGAGCATGCTGTGGCCGATTTGAGACGGTTGGTCGGAGCAACCGATCCGGCAAAGGCCGAACCGGGAACAATCCGGAATCTTTTTGCCCGATCGGTTACAAAAAATGCGATCCATGCCTCCGACAGTGATGAAAATGCACGGTGTGAGTGGAGTCAGTTTTTTACCGAAGAGGAGATCATTACTGCCGATTATAGGGGATAGAGGTCATAGGATTGGTATCGTGGCCGACCGAGATATGTGTCGTCTGTCGCGTGTCCCTCCCTTGTAATCGTGTGTGCCCTATTGCTTGGGAGTCCACCGTTTTATGCGAATCATGCGAAAACGCCACGATCTGTTTTCCCTGTTTATTCCCTGTGGGTCAACAGGAAAAGCGGAGGAGGAGTTTCCGTGAAAATCTCACGCGCTGCTGAACGATAACGTTCCCGAGAGGATGAAAACCGGGAAATTCGAAACAGTTCGAGTGCAAACTCCCTTTCGACTTTGTCCCAACCGTCTATCTGTTTATACGGAAATAGTTCTGGATGTCCTATGTAGGGAAGCAGAAAATCGAATGTACGGTCGATACGCTCTGCGCATTGTCCGTACAGATCGATGCCTATGGATTCCGCAACATAACACATGTCTACGATGTGAGCCAAATTGTATACCGAATAATGAAATGCACGTGTCCTGCGCAGTTCATGCGGTTGGCTTCCATCCTCTGCAATCTGTGCGGCCAAACGACGTTCGGGAAACGCTTCTATTACTTTCCTGGCGGTTGTCGTGTCACCCGTAAAAGAACAAAAAACAGCCAACTGCACGTCATAGGCAATCGAATGGTTGTTTTTCATGTTCGATTCTGCAATTCCGTTGGGGTCATTTTGCATCCATTCGGCCAATTTTGCAAACCATTCCCGAATCCTGTCGAACCGATCCTGTGAGAGTGCTCCAGAACGGTACAGCAGTATTGCCGCATCCGTCACCTGAATCAGTGAATAGCCGTCGAGTATGCCTGCTGGTCGTCCTTTGTCTCCGTAACTCCCGCGTGTTACCTGCGCATAAGTCAGGTGGGGATTCATGCAGGTTGCCGGGTCGAGAAACCATGTATCGAGCATCGAAACTGCTTTGCTGGCAAATCTCTCATCTCCCGAAAAACAGGCAACCAGTGCGAGCGTGGAAACTCGGGATGCCAACTCCCCGAGTCTGTTGCGGTCATAAAGGTTCAGTTCCGGATTCGACACCCCATCCCGAGAAATGTAAGGAAGACCGTCGGACGATGCAGGGTTCGGCCAATAGTAACGAGCCAAACTCATGTAGTCGTGCATGTCTCCGCTGACTGGGGCTGTCGGCTTCGTCATAACCGATGGGTTGTCGAGAGTCAGTAACTTTTCCGCTTTCGATAGCAATCCCTTGTAAGCCTGCCTTATGGTTGGGTCTCCATCCTGGAGCGCCTGTCGGTTGGCTTCGAGTGTCTCGATTCTCCAAAGTGTCGGGTTCGTGTCCGCCTCGGGTACTTGCCGCAGGCCGCATGCCTTGCAAAACATTGCGAAAATCAATATAAAAACGATCCGTTTCATTTCGTTCGGGGTTTTCTGTATGTTACGTCTTCTCCATTCGTTTCTTATCCGCGTTTTGTATCCTGAGCAATTCTCCTCGGTTGCCGTTTCCGTTTGTCTCGTGAAGGGACAACCTAAAATACTCTTTCATTGCGTTGCAGTCGGTCACCAGCAGAACCGTAGTGCGAGTTTTTTTGTCCTGCCGATTGGGTTGAAGCAGAAATCTAATGTAAGCCTTTCCCCATTTCTCCCACCTGAAAGTTCGCTTGCGGAGTTCCCCTGTCCCGTCCGACATCGGACAAAATCGATGCGAAAGGGGAAATGCATGCCGATACATCCAAGAATCGGCTATTTCTTCGGGTGTACGAATTTCCTAGGCTTGACCATGTTTTCGGGGCGAAGAATGTTGTCCAATTCGTCCCGGCTCATAAGGTTGTGTTCGAGAACCAACTCGTAAATCCCTTTCCCGCTTTCGAGGGCCTCGCGAGCCAGTTCGGTGGAAGTTTCATAACCCAAATAGGGATTTAAAGCGGTAACCAGCCCAATGCTGTTGTATACCAATCGTCGGCAAATCTCTTCGTTCGCCGTGATCCCTTCAACACATCTGGTACGCAGAGTCGTCATCGCGTTGGCCAACATCTCAATGCTCTCGAACAACGAATGGACGATGATGGGCTCCATTACGTTCAATTCCAACTGTCCCGCTTCGGCAGCAAATGTGATGGTCAGATCGTTACCGATTACCCGGAATGCAACCTGATTGACCACTTCAGGAATCACCGGATTGACTTTGCCGGGCATGATTGAAGACCCCGGTTGCATGGGAGGCAGATTGATTTCGTTGATACCCGTGCGTGGACCTGATGAAAGCAGGCGCAAGTCGTTGCAAATTTTCGACAACTTGACAGCCAACCTTTTCAGAGCTGAAGAATTCATTACGAACGCTCCCGTATCGTTGGTCGCTTCAATCATGTTGCCGGCCGTGACCATTGGCAGCCCGGTAACTTCGCGCAGGTATTTTTCGCACAATGCCGGGTATTCGGGATCGGCATTGATCCCGGTACCGATTGCTGTGGCCCCCATGTTCATCTCGTAGAAAAGTTTGTAGTTCTGATCGAGCCTTTCGATCTCTTCGTTCAAGTTGTCGGCATACGCTTCGAATTCCTGACCGAGAGTCATGGGAACTGCATCTTGCAACTGGGTGCGACCCATCTTGATGATGTGGGCGAACTCACTCCCTTTTGCCCGGAAGGCAACGATCAGATCGGCGAGAGAGCGTTCCATGTTGCGAATGCTCCGAATAAGTGCGATTTTGATAGCCGTCGGATACGCATCGTTGGTCGATTGCGACAGGTTGACATGATTGTTGGGATGGCAATATCGGTATTCGCCTTTTCGATGTCCCAGTAACTCGAGTGCCCGATTGGCGATTACTTCGTTGGCATTCATGTTAGTCGAGGTGCCGGCCCCGCCTTGTACCATGTCCACGACAAAATGCGCATCGAATTTCCCGGTACGGACTTCCCGGCATGCGGCGATAATGGCGTCGGCAATATCGGTCGGCAATAACCCCAAGTCCCGATTGGCCATGGCGGCGGCCTCCTTTACGTCTGCCAGCGCCCGAATGAATTCGGGGAAGAAACAGAGTTTCACCCGACTGATGTGAAAATTCTCTACGGCACGCATGGTCTGCACGCCGAAATAGTATTCTACAGGAATCTCTTTGTAACCCAGTAAGTCATGCTCCTGGCGCATCTCACCGGAAAGCGTAGTTTGTGTTATGTCCATGATCGTTGTGGTGTTATCGGTTGTGCGTTTCTGATACAAATATACTGCAAACCTTTTGATACTGTAACCCCCAATGACAAATTGCCTCTTCGGAAAACGACGACGGCCTTCATCCCCCAAAACGGGCTTCAGAACATCCCCCGGGGATTGGAAAGCAAAATCCCGTTCGAATCGTTAGACTATTTGGGCGCATTCCGGTACAGGAATACAGCTATAACTGCGAAGATGATATCAGGCGTCCACACCAGAAGGGCAGGTGAGAGAGAACTGCCTTTGGCGAACTCTTCGGCGAATTTGCAGAACATGATGTATGAAAAACAAAGACCGATCCCGAGCCCGATGTGGAGTCCCGTCCCCCCGCGCACCTTGCGGGAAGAGAGCGAAAGTCCGATCACCGTAAGGATAAAGGTCGCTGCCGGATACGCGAAACGATTCTGTCGTTCTACCTCGAAAATCGAAATCATGTCCGATCCCTTCTCTTTCTGTTGCGATATGAAACGGGACAACTCTCCGATGCTCATGGTCTTGATCAGGTCTTCCACCTTCCCGAGTTCGACTACATCGAGATTGATGGTCGTATCCAGATTTTCAAAACGCTGAAAATGTTCTGCTTCATCGTTGAACGTACGTGTGATATACCGTGGGGCGGTCCAGCGTCGTGTCTCCGGATTGAATTGTACGTCGGAAGCCTCCAAGGAGGAGACGATCGTACTGCCGTCATACTGTTCGATAGCCAGATAGGAAGCTTTTTGAGTGGTCCCTGAAAAGTTGCGGATATAGGCAAACGTTCCCGGGTAAATCTGACGATAGATATGTTTGTCGTATCGTATGTTGCGGTTGCGCTTGAAATATTGGCGTTCAAACTCTACCCGATGGGTGTTGGCAGCAGGAATTACGTATAGATTCAAACTCAGCGACAACAACGTAATGGCCATGGCAGAAATGAAGTATGGCCACATCAGTCGCTTGAAACTCACTCCACTCGACAGAATGGCTGTAATTTCCGATTGATAGGCCATCTTGGAGGTGAAGAAAATAACGGCGATGAAAGTAAACAGCCCGCTGAACTGATTGATGAAAAATGGAATGAAGTTCAGATAATAGTCGATCGCTATCGCTTTCAATGGGGCTTTCATTTCGATGAAATCGTCGATCTTCTCTACCGCATCGAAAACCACGACGATTACGATAATCAGAATGATGGCAAAGATATAGGTCCCCAAGAATTTCTTGGTGATGTAGCGATCAAGTATTTTGAAGCCTGGAAATTTCATCGATTCTTTCAGCCGATTGATAGCGTGGATGTCCCTGTTTGAAGTGTTTGTATTCGTCGTCGCACAAGCGTTTTTTTCTTTCTTTTTCCTTTATCCCTTTTTTGCTTTCACCTTCTCTCCCTTGTCTCTTGTTTCTCTTTTTTGTTCTCTTTCCTCTCCCACGTCTCTTCCCTCTCCCTCGATTCTGATGCTCTTGTCCTCCTGTCGTTCCCGATATTTATTCCTCCGGCCGTGGGGAGCTTTTTCCATATTACCGTTCCTGTTAGAGCCGGCGGGACAGTTTCGGAACCATTTCGGTTTTCCAATTGACGAACGTGTCGTCGAGTATACGTTTCCGTGCCTCTTTCACCAGCCACAGGTAAAATGCAACATTGTGAAGCGATGCGATTTGTGCAGCCATCATTTCGCCCGCTATCGTCAAATGACGGAGATAGGCTTTCGAATAAAACCTGTCTACGAAACAACATCCAGTCGGATCGATCGGCGAAAAATCGTCCCGCCATTTCCGATTGCGAATGTTGATGATCCCCTCGGCCGTAAACAACATGCCGTTGCGTCCGTTGCGCGTGGGCATGACGCAATCGAACATGTCAACACCCCGCTCAATGGCTTCGAGAATATTTACCGGTGTGCCTACTCCCATCAGATAACGGGGTTTGTCTTTCGGTAGTATCCCGTTCACCAATTCAATCATCCGGTACATGACCGGAGCCGGTTCCCCAACCGCCAACCCGCCGATGGCATATCCCTCGGCATCGAATTGCTGCACAAACTCCGCGGAACATGTCCGCAGATCGGGATAGGTGCATCCCTGAACGATCGGAAACAGGGACTGGTGGTAACCGTATTTCGGCGTACTCTGATGGTATCGATCGAAACATCTTTCGAGCCATTTATGGGTCAGGTTGAGTGACCGGGCCGCATAATCCCGCGGTGCATCGCCCGGAGGACACTCGTCGAAAGCCATCATGATATCCGCTCCGATCGTACGCTGGGTATCGATGACATTTTCGGGTGTAAACATATGGCTCGATCCATCAATGTGCGAACTGAAACGACACCCCTCTTCGGTCAATTTACGACACTGAGCCAGTGAAAATACCTGAAAACCACCGCTGTCGGTGAGTACCGGTTTATCCCAACTGCTGAAACGATGGATTCCCCCAGCCGCTTCGAGAATTTCGGTCCCCGGTCTCAAATAGAGATGGTATGTATTGGCCAGAATGATCTGGGCTCCGGCTTCATTCTCCAGATCGCGGTGAAAGATCCCTTTGACACTCGCTGCCGTCCCGACGGGCATGAAAATGGGTGTCTCTATCGGACCGTGATCCGTGGTGAGAATACCTGCCCTGGCGGCACATCCGGCTGTGGTATGGAGAAGTTCGAATTTCATGCGGTCACAAATGTACGTAAAATAGGGCGAATCGCAAAGCCATCCACCGAAAATCGCCTTTTCGAAAACAACGCGAAGATAAATCTTCCGGACTGGTGGTGAATCGTTTCCGATTTCGGCAAACCCCCCTTCCAATTACGGTGGAAAGGTTGGGGACAGGTGGGTTGCCGGACTTGAAATTTTGTGTAACTTTGTCCGGATTTTCAATAAAAAGGACAGCGGAATGTTATACGAAAGCGATTTGCAAACATGTGATCTCGTCGGAATACTCGTCTTTGCGGGTGCGGCGGTTATGTTTTTCGTGCAGTTGTATTACTATGCCGTCGTCTATGGCCGGATTCCGACCTTCCGGACGCACAGCCGCCGGCAGAAATCCGAATCGGTCTCCATCTCCGTTGTGCTGGTCATTCAGAATCCCGATTTTGACTACCTCGAGAACGGTTTGCCGTCGTTGCTGGAACAACAATACGATGATTTCGAGGTGGTGATCGTTGATCTTTCCGGGAATGAAGAGTTCTCGGAATTCCTTGAAACGAAGAGTGCAGCTGACCGTCGACTCGTTGTTACGCACATGGCACGCAACCCCCGTTTCCCGATCAGTAACAAAATGGCCCTCAATTTGGGAATCAAGGCTGCCCGGAACGAATACGTCATTATAACGACGACCGATTGCCGCCCTGTAGGAAACAGATGGCTGGCAATAATGGCCAAGGGTTTCGTCGAAGCCGATGTCGTGCTCGGTTATTGCGGAGTGGAACAGTTGCCCGGTTTCGAAAACAGAATGATGCGATTGTCGCGCATGTGCACTTCGGTGCGGTGGATCAGTGCGGCCATGCGGGGACATGCCTATCGGGGAACGATTTACAATATGGGTTTCTCGAAACGCGCCTATTTCGATCATAACGGGTTCAATTATCTGAACCTGAATATCGGGGAAGATGACCTCTTTATCAGCCGGATCGCCGCTGACGAAAAGGTCGGGGTCGTCGTCAATCCTCATTGTGTCGTACGGCAACACCCTTGGGGCGGACTGGACTGGTGGTTCAAGGAGCGCAAATATTACAGTTCCGCCTATCGGTTCTATCCTTGTCGTGCCCGCCGGTTTGTGGAAATGGAGCTGTGGAGCCGTTTCTTCTTTTTTGGTTTGTTTGTCGCCGCACTTGCCGTATCGCCTTTCGTGATGAAAATGGTTGCGGTCGGGATGTGTTTGCTCCGTTTCTGTGTGGTGGCATTCGAAATGTGGCGGATTGGTAAACGATTTGCCGAAAAGAATTGGTTCGCCTGTCTCCCCCTTTACGATTTATGCGCTCCGTTTTATGAAGCATGGCTCGCCATGTCCAGACGATTCAACCCGCCAGCCGATTTATGGAGATAGAGAATTATATTATTCTGACCGACCAACAGTTGGTTACATTAGTGCTCGATGGCGATTCGGCTGCTTTCGAGGCACTGTTTAATCGTTACAAGGATGCAATTTACAAATTCTGCTTCCAACGAACCGGAGGTAACAGCGACGATGCCAACGATCTGTTGCAGGAAACCTTTATCAAGGCCTTCCTGAATCTGGAAAAATATGATGTCCGTTATACTTTCGGACAGTGGATCTATGTGATTGCGCGCAATGTATTCATCGACTTCATCCGCAAACGGAGAGATGAATGTTCGATCGATACACTCCCGTCATCAAACGGTTTCAGAACTCCAATTGCGCCCGAAGCCTCGCCTGAAGAGAGCATCATCGATCGTCAGAAAAGGTCCCAGTTGACAGATTATCTCGAAAGAATGACTCCTTGTTATCGTCGTTTCATCGAGTTGCGCTTTTTCAAGGAACTTTCCTATGAAGAGATCGCCGCAGAGTTGAATATGCCGCTCGGGACGGTAAAGACGCAGATACATCGCGCACGTGAACAGTTATGCAAATTTATTGTTCAAGGTGACATGTTGTAAAAAAAAAGCGCAATAAACTCTTTTTTGTTAAGAAAAATGTTATTTTTGAGATCGGATTGTCGGTTTGTGCCGGCTCCGATCTTTTGTTTTGTCAAATTCAAAAATTTACCACTATGATTATCGGTATTCCTAAAGAGATCAAGAACAATGAGAATCGGGTCGCCCTGACACCGTCTGGGGCGAGCGAACTCGTTCGACACGGGCATACCGTTTACGTACAGGCTACGGCCGGTATGGGGAGCGGTTTTGCCGATGAGAATTACCTGGCGGCCGGAGCGAAAATTTTGCCCGGGATAGAAGATGTCTATGCCGTGGCCGAAATGATAATCAAAGTGAAGGAACCGATCGAGGCTGAGTATGCGTTGGTCCGTCGCGATCAATTGGTGTTCACCTATTTCCATTTCGCATCGAGTGAATCGTTGACACGGGCGATGATCGAGAGCGGGGCGATCTGTTTGGCTTACGAAACGGTGGAAAAAACCGATGGCTCTTTGCCGCTTTTGGTCCCGATGAGTGAAGTAGCCGGACGGATGTCCGTTCAGGAAGGAGCCTACTTCCTGGAAAAATCTCATGGAGGCAAAGGTCGTCTGCTGGGTGGAGTGCCCGGCGTGAAACCGGCAAAGGTCCTTGTACTCGGTGGAGGAGTAGTCGGAACGAACGCCGCGTTGATGGCGGCCGGACTCGGAGCCGATGTCGTGATAACCGATCTCTCTCTTCCCCGTTTACGCCATTTGAGCGAGGTGATGCCACGCAATGTGAAAACCCTCATGTCGTCCGGATATAACATTCGTGCCGAACTGCCGGAGGTAGATCTGGTAATCGGGTCCGTATTGATCCCCGGGGCCAAAGCCCCCCGTCTGATAACCCGCGAAATGTTGGGATTGATGAAACCCGGTACGGTATTGGTCGATGTGGCGATTGATCAGGGTGGTTGTTTCGAAACTTCGCATCCTACGTCGCATGATAAACCTGTGTTCGAAGTAGATGGCATTATCCACTATTGTGTAGCCAACATCCCCGGTGCTGTCCCCCATACATCGACATTGGCGTTGACCAATGCTACGCTTCCGTATGCCGTTGCACTTGCTGACAAAGGGTGGGAGAAAGCATGCCATGACAGTGAGGAGATCCGTTTGGGGTTGAATGTGGCACACGGGAAGGTCCTGCATCCCGGAGTTGCCGAAGCTTGGAATTTACCGTTGGAATGTTTGGCGGTCTGAACCCGGAAAGTCGATTCGGGAAAGATGGGGCCTTCGTTTATTGCGGGCCCCCTTTCTCTTACCTTTCCTTTCCGCACACTCTTTTGCCTTCCACTATTTCGGTTTCGGCCTTCTCAATGGCTGCCTCGTGTCGTATTCGTTCCATCTTCTGCAATTTGGTCTCACGAGCCGGAATCGATACCCGGATAAAATCATCGGGCGATGCCTTTATGAAACTCGTCCGACCATCGGGATAGGCGTAAACCCATGAGAAATTGTTTACCAACTTCTGTGCTACCATCCGACGAAGCGGTTGTGAGTTCAAGATATTTTTCATGAATGTCTCATGACACATCTCCTCGAACAGATCGCCCGAAAGTGCAACAATCTCTTCCAGATTGAAACATTGACTGTAAAAAAGCCTGTCCCGCCAATTGAGCACGCGAATGCGTTTGGCCCAATTCCCGGCAATATAGTCCAATATCTGGGCTGCGTACCGGTTCAGGTAGATGACGGCTTCATCGTAGTTGGCCGTAATCATGCGTTTGCAATGGTTCGATTCGGGATGGACGCAGTAAAAGCATACCTGCAAATCCGACGAATCGTAACAATCCCAGTAGATAGAGTGTGTGAGAAGACACGATGTGTTGACCGGTGCGGTCGGGAGGGTGGATACGGGTATGACAGAGATGTTCCATGAGCGTTTTTGCATATCCACATATCCAAGATCCCCGTATACGCCGTATTCCTCCTGAAGATACTCATTGAGTCTAATGATATCCGCCTTGTTCATGATGATATGCTGAATGATTTCCCCGATGCAAATTTAAGACGATTCCGGCTGATTTTCAACAATACTCCGTCCCTTTCTGGCGGATACGAACATAAAAAAAGCGGTAATCGCCTCGGATTCCGCTTCTTATGATACGACAAGACGGTCTCTATCTCAAGTTCGGCTCATCGGATACGGTGAGTTTCTTGCGACCTTTGGCACGGCGAGCAGCCAACACCTTGCGACCATTGGCAGTTGCCATTCTCTGACGGAAACCGTGCTTGTTGATTCTTTTTCTCTTGGAAGGTTGGAAAGTCCTTTTCATCGCTCTATCGTTTTATTTTCATAATCATCTCGTGCGGAGTGCAAAGGTATAACATTTTCGCGGTTTCCAAAAGTTTTTTAAAGAAAAAATGCCGGTTTCACTCTCGACAGCTATTTTGTCCTGTCGGCTTTACATTTGACGCAAGGTGGCGTTCGGGTTATCCCCGTTGTCGGATTGTCCGGTCGATAATGGTTCATTTTGTCGAAGAACAGCTCCGAATCCATAATGATGGTCCGGGAAGTGGATCTCGTCAAGGGACAATAATATCTGTTTGCCGTGGGAATCTTGTGCCGGATAGCTTACCGACACAAGTGGATCACTTTCTTCGTTTCGAAAAATTCTTCGTCGAAAAAATCGGCAATGTCGTATACGGTACATGGTTTTCCCGCAGCTGCCAGTTCTCCCGTCAGATCGCCCCCTTTCAGACAAAAAATGCCATTGGATAATGTCCCTCGTCGGCCCGCATCGATTTTGTCCCATGTCCATGAGACTATGTTTTTCAAATCGGTTACGGCTCGGCACACGATATAATCGAATCGCCCGGGAAGTTGCTCGGCCCGGCAGTTACAGGCCTCAACATTGGTCAGACCAACCGATTCGCATACGGCACGTACAACCTTTATCTTTTTCCCGATGGAGTCGACAGCCGTGAAACGGGCTTCGGGGAAAAAGATAGCCAACGGTATGGTCGGGAAACCGCCGCCGCATCCCACGTCGCAAATACGCGCACCGGCATCGAAACGACAGACACGTGCGATGGCCAGCGAATGGAGGATATGCTTCAGGTAAAGGCTTTCGAAATCCTTGCGCGAGATGACATTGATACGGGCATTCCACTCGCCGTACAAATCGTAGAGCATGGTGAACTGTTCGCGTTGACGGTCGGATAGTTCCGTGCCAAAATATTTTTCGATCAATTTCATGGTAGGGTCATTGAATGGATGTGGGGACTCCGTGCAGGTAGCTGGCAACGGCAGAGGCGACCCGTTCACCGTCGACAGCCGATGAAACGATGCCTCCGGCGTAACCGGCCCCTTCACCTGCCGGGAAAAGGGCTTCGATACAAGGGTGCATCAGGGTAGATGCATCCCGAGGAATGCGTACAGGGGTGGACGTACGGGATTCGACCCCCAGAATCTGGGCTTCGTCGCTCAAGAATCCGTGCAATCGTCGGCCGAAAATCCGGAATCCTTCGCGTAGTGTTTCCCCGATGAAAGAGGGAATCCAACGGTCCATGCGCGAGGGAACGGTTCCCGGAAGATAGGATGTACGGGGCAGTGTTGCCGATCCTCTGCCGGTGACGAAATCGGTCAGCCGTTGAGCTGGCGCACTTTGGAAGGGCCCGCTTTCAGTACGTGCTCTTTCCTCAAGAATCTGTTGGAAACGCATGCCTGCTAGGGGACCGTATGCTGCTTTCAAATGTTCGAAATCGGAAAGCCTTACTTCCACGACGATACCCGAATTAGCCCATGGGGAGTTGCGCAATGAAGGCGACATGCCATTGACAACGCTCTCGGTAGGGGAGGTCAATGCTGGCACGATGAATCCGCCCGGACACATGCAAAACGAGTAAACACCACGGCCTCCCACCTGGGCAACCAGTGAATAGGAGGCGGCAGGAAGGTATTCGCGATAACGCAGGTCGTGGTATTGGATCGTATCAATCAGCTCTTGCGGATGTTCTACACGTACACCCATGGCAAAAGGCTTGGCTTCGAGTGCGATGCCTTTCCTATGGAGCGTTTCGTATATGTCGCGTGCCGAGTGACCTGTCGCAAGGATTGTGGCTGCGCCTTCGAATCGCTCGTCTCCGCAACAAACGCCCGTAATCTTATTCCCGCGAAGCAGGATATCCGTAACCCGACGGCCAAACAGAATCTCTCCCCCGCATGACCGGATCGTTTTGCGGATCGCCGTAATGATTCCCGGCAATTTGTCCGTACCGATATGCGGGTGTGCCTCGTATAGGATAGCCGGGTCTGCACCGTGGTAGACAAGCGTACGTAGAATCTTGTCGCAGTCGCCGCGTTTCTTGCTGCGGGTGAAAAGCTTGCCGTCGGAGAAAGTCCCGGCACCCCCTTCGCCGAATGCGTAATTCGAATCGGGATCGAGCGATTCGTTTCGGTTGAGTCGTGCGATGTCTCGCTTACGGTCGGAGACCTCCCGGCCCCTCTCCAGGACGATCGGACAGAAACCTTCCTCGATCAGCCTGAGAGCTGCAAACAGTCCCGCTGGGCCGCTTCCCGCAACGATCACTTCCGGACACGCACTTACCTCCGGCCAGTCGAAATGAACCGGCGGTGGAAGCGGTTCCCCTTCCGGATACAGTTCCAACGTGAGATTCACTTTCGGCGTTCGGCTACGGGCATCGACGGTACGTTTGAGTATTCTGACCAATGCTATCGTTTCCGGGGCAGTCCCCGCTGCACGGGCTGCAATCGGCAGATAGTATTTTTCGTCCGCCGCCTGTTTCGGGGAAAGAGATAATGTCACGGTTTTTGTCATACCGATCCTTTGCTTTTGCCGCAAAAGTAACTATATTTGTTAATAAATTAAAACCGGAGCTATGCGTAAACTGGTAATTATCCCTACCTACAACGAAAAGGAAAACGTATCGGCAATGATCGACAAAGTCTTTTCGTTGCCCGAGTCATTCGATCTGTTGATGATAGACGACGGCTCGCCCGACGGAACGGCCGAAATTATCAAAAAAAAACAGAGTGAGTCGACAGAGAGACTCTTTCTGATCGAACGAAGTGGCAAACTGGGTTTGGGAACAGCATATATTACCGGTTTCAGGTGGGCTCTGGAGCACGGATACGATTATGTTTTCGAGATGGATTGTGATTTTTCCCACAATCCGGACGATCTGTTGAGGCTCTATCATGCGGCGGTTAACGGGGCCGACGTAGCGATTGGATCGCGTTATATCCAGGGGGTGAATGTGGTGAACTGGCCGATGAGACGACTGTTGATGTCGTACTATGCTTCCAAATATGTGCGTATCGTAACGGGTATGCCTGTCCGGGATGCAACGGCCGGATTCGTCTGCTATTCCCGCGAGGTGCTCGAACGTATCGATCTCGACGCTATCCGCATGAAAGGGTATGGATTCCAAATCGAAATGAAGTTTACGGCATGGAAGTTGGGTTTCAGGATCAAAGAAGTTTCCATCGTCTTTACTGAGCGTGCCGAAGGCATCTCGAAAATGAGTGGCGGAATCTTTAGCGAGGCGTTTTGGGGTGTCATGAAATTGCGTTTCCGTAAAGTCGCTTGTCGGGATCAAAAAGTTTGAAAGGATCTTTTTGAAGAGTCATGCCGATACTCGAGCGAAGAGGCGTTCCGAAATCTCGGAACGCCTCTTCGCTCGAAAAGTTGTCGGTTGGAGAGCATGACATCGGAGCGGATATTATCGCAATACATTCTTTTGTAAAGTGATACGATTAACCCCTCTCTGGCACCCTGTCCGTAAATCCATCCCGCAGCCCGGCCTTGCCATAGCCGGAAATGCCGAACGGTCGGGGAGAGAAAGATATTCTTGTACCCCTTGTCCGAATTGCGGTGTCAGA
>CASDWR010000246.1 GCA_949284665.1 uncultured Rikenellaceae bacterium
AGAAGCCGTTGCCCTTGACAAAATCGAGATAATCGTTAACCCCTGCCCATACGTCGCTCAGGCCGGTTCCCTTGGTGGAAGAGCAGGTAAAAACCTGGGGTCTCCATCCCGATTCGGGTTCGGGGAAGAGCCTGAGTGCATTGACGAACTGGTTTTTAGCAAGTTCAGCCTTTTGGACATTACCCCCGTCGGCTTTTGTGATCACCACCATGTCGGCCATCTCCATGATGCCGCGTTTGATGCCTTGGAGTTCGTCTCCGGCGCCGGAGATCTGGAGTAGCATGAACATATCCACCATGGAGTGAACGGCAGTTTCGCTTTGCCCTACGCCGACGGTTTCGATGAATACGACGTCGAAACCGGCCGCCTCGCACAGGACCACTGTCTCACGGGTTTTGCGTGCGACTCCGCCCAACGATCCTGCCGAAGGAGACGGGCGGATGAATACGTCGGGGTTTGCGGAGATGCTCTCCATCCGTGTTTTGTCGCCCAGAATGGAGCCGCCGCTACGTTCGGAACTTGGGTCGATAGCCAATACGGCCAGTCGGTGCCCGAGGGTGGTAACCATTCCTCCGACAGCCTCGATAAACGTGGATTTACCGGCGCCCGGAACCCCCGTAATACCGATACGGACCGAACGGCCTGCATGGGGCAGGCAACGTTCGATAATTTCCTGTGCCTGGGCGTAGTGAGTGTGGTTGTTGCTTTCGATCAGGGTGATGGCCTGAGACAATACGGTAATGTTACCGGCGAGGATTCCTTCTACATATTGGTCGGTCGTCAGGGTCGGTCTGTGTTTGCGTTTGAATCGTGGGTTGACGATGGGTTGGTCATTCACGCCTTCGGTGACCGAGAGAGCACTGTCCTGAAAGTGCTCTTTGTGATGGGTTTCCCAGTGGTCTATATGTGAATTGCTCATGACTTTGCGAGGGGATTAGGGAATCATTTGCAATATTTTCTCGTTGGTGAGGGTAATTGGGTTTCCCAGCCATACGACACGACCGCGACGGTTTGCAATGACTGAATAAGGTACGTATTGCGCGTTGAAAGCGGTTGCGATCTTGCCGTCGTCGAGAGCTACATAATAGGATGGTTTTCCGGCGGTGAGGAGATTGAGTACCGAGTCGCTTCGTTCGCGGGTAATCACGACGACGGTCAGCCGTTCGACGGCACTTTTTCCCAATTCGTTCAGTAGGTGGAGGCGTTTTGCACTTGCCTTGTTGGAAGAGTGATAAAATTCGACCATCAAGGCTTTGTTTTCGAGTTGGGGAGTGGTTCCGATCCACGATTTGATCTTTAATTCGGGCATTCGGTCGCCGATAACCAGTTTCTGACCGAAGCATTGAGGCAAAGCTATCAGTGCCGGGATCAACAGAAATAGTATTCGTTTCATGGCGTATCCGTATTTAAAGCGGTTCGAGCCGTCATGGGATCCGGTACGGTTGTCGGGAGTCGCCGCAACGCGCGTCGAAACGCGGTTATTAATTGCGAAGATAAATAATTTGCGGGAATATAACGTGATTTCGGTTGGAAAAGTTATATCTTTACACATCGAACCCGAAAGATTGGAATCGGTTATGCATATCGGATTTGATGCCAAACGCCTCTTTTTTAATGGCAGCGGATTGGGAAATTATTCTCGGAGTACGGTAGATATTTTGTGTCGGTATGCTCCGGAGAACCGTTACACGCTTTTCACTCCCCGGGAGGGGAATGCTTGTGGATTCGAGATACCCCAAGGGGTGGATCGGGTTATGCCCCGGGGTGCGATGCGTGTTGTGGGCTCATTCTGGCGCAGTTATGCCCTGGGTGGAGCCATACGTCGTAGCGGAGTGGATGTCTATCATGGGTTAAGCAATGAGTTGCCGGCCGATATTTCTCGGACGCGGGCGAAAGGAGTTGTGACGATGCATGATTTGATCTTCGTCCGGTGTCCGCAGCTGTACAAACCTTTTGACAGGTGGCTCTATATCAAAAAATACGGACGCAGTTGCCGTATGGCGGACAAGATCATCGCCATCAGTCGTCTGACGGCGGAAGACCTCATGGATATATGGCATATACCGGAAGATCGGATAGCGGTGATCTACCAAGGTTGCAATCCGATTTTTTATCAATCTCCATCCCCGCAAGAATTACGTCGGGTGGCCGAAAAATATCGTCTTCCCGAACATTACATTTTGAGTGTCGGTACGATAGAAGAGCGCAAGAATTTGTTGCTTACGGTACGGGCCATGGCGGAAGGGGGGGTTGAAGGTTCACTCGTGGCGGTGGGTCGACATACGCCGTATGCCGATCGGGTGATGGAATATGCACGGGCGCATGGGGTGGATCATCGCATCCGTATGCTTCACGATGTCGTGTTCGGGGAGTTGCCGTCCATTTATCGTCAAGCCGATGTTTTCGTATATGCTTCGATTTACGAAGGATTCGGAATCCCTATTCTGGAGGCACTCAATTCCGGGGTTCCGGTGGTTACCACGCGTGGCGGTGTTTTCGGGGAAACAGGTGGCGATGCGTGTCTTTATGTCGATCCGTATTGTGTTGAAGAGATGTCGGATGCCCTGATTCGCCTTATGGGAGATTCCGTTTTGCGAGAGGAGATGAAAGCCAGAGGAGCGCTTCATGTCGAAAAGTTCCGGGAACCGGCAATTGCCGAGAATCTGATGTCGGTATACCGTTCGTTGTAGTGTTTCGGCTGTCTGGACGGTCGGGAAGAACAATTTTTCCGGCAAGCCCTTTTTTTTCTGCTTTTTTGTGTGAAAAAAATCACAATCGAAGGCGGGTATCTTAAATATAAGATGTAAATTTGCACGGGATATTTTTTGGCGGGAGGCGGAACCGAGCGATTGCAGAGTCGGGTGGAGAAAGATCGCCGAGGCCAGGAAAGATTATGGTTGGAGTGACCGTAAGATTACGATGAACGATAGGGTAGAGTTTTCATATATTTTAAAAATATTTAATAATTATGAAGGTTTCACACATTGAACATTTGGGTATAGCTGTCAAGAACCTTGAAGAAGCCATACCATATTGGGAGAACGTATTGGGCCTGAAATGCTACAACATCGAGGAAGTGGCGGATCAGAAGGTGCGAACCGCATTTTTCAAGGTAGGCCAGACCAAGATTGAATTGCTCGAACCCACGGATGAAGAGAGTACCATTGCCAAGTTTATCGAGAAACGGGGCGAGGGGATTCATCATTTGGCTTTTGCGGTTGAAGGGGTCGAGGATGCATTGGCAGATGCCGAGAGTAAGGGAATCCGCCTGATCGACAAGGCTCCCCGAGGAGGAGCGGAAGGGTTGTCGATCGCATTTCTCCATCCCAAGTCGACCCTTGGAGTGTTGACGGAACTGTGTGAGGACAAGCATAATAAACAGTAAACGATAATAAATATAGAGTACTCTTGAAATATGAGCGAGATTCAAAAAAAAGTCGAGGAGTTGATTAAACTTCGCGAAGAAGCAAGAATGGGAGGAGGCCAGAAGCGTATCGATGCCCAACACGGGAAAGGGAAATATACGGCTCGAGAGCGTATTGCCATGTTGTTGGACGAAGGGAGTTTCGAAGAGTTCGATATGTTCGTGACGCATCGATGCACTGATTTCGGTATGGAGAAGAGCCATCCCTACGGCGACGGAGTGGTGACCGGTTACGGAACGATCGACGGACGTTTGGTCTATGTTTTTGCACAGGATTTTACGGTGTCTGCGGGTTCGTTGTCGAAGACCATGTCGGAGAAGATTTGCAAGGTAATGGATATGGCGATGCGTAACGGAGCACCGTGTATCGGTTTGAACGATTCGGGAGGAGCCCGTATTCAGGAAGGTATCAATGCGTTGGCCGGGTATGCAGAGATTTTCCAACGGAACGTGTTGGCATCGGGTGTGATTCCACAGATTTCGGTCATTATGGGCCCGTGTGCTGGAGGAGCCGTTTATTCACCTGCGCTTACCGATTTTACGATCATGAAGAAGGATACCAGTTATATGTTCCTTACGGGTCCGAAGGTTGTGAAGACCGTTACGGGCGAGGAGGTGACCCAGGAGCAGTTGGGAGGAGCTTCGGTGCATGCGACCAAATCGGGAGTGGCTCATTTTGCCGTTGACAGTGAGGAGAATTGCATGAAGCTGATACGCAAGTTGATCTCCTACCTGCCACAGAACAATATGGAGGATCCCCCACTTGCTGTATGTACCGATCCGATCAATCGTTTGGAGGATTCGTTGAACGACATCATTCCCGACAGCCCGAACAAGCCGTACGACATGTATGAGGTGGTGAAGGCGATTGTCGATAACGGAGATTTTTTGGAGGTACAGGAGTCGTATGCGAAAAATATCATCACCTGTTTTGCTCGTTTCAACGGACAGAGTGTGGGGATTATCGCCAACCAGCCGAAATATATGGCCGGAGTGCTCGACATCAATGCATCGAGGAAGGGAGCACGGTTCATTCGTTTCTGCGATGCATTCAACATTCCGTTGGTGTCGTTGGTTGATGTTCCGGGATTTTTGCCGGGTACGGGTCAGGAGTATGGAGGAGTGATTATGCACGGAGCGAAATTGTTGTTTGCCTATTGCGAGGCGACGGTACCGAAGGTGACCGTTACATTGCGCAAGGCATACGGTGGAGCTTACATTGTGATGTCTTCCAAACACATAAGGGGAGATATCAATTATGCATGGCCGACGGCCGAGATAGCAGTGATGGGCGCCAGCGGTGCGGTAGAGGTTTTGTTGGCCAAGGAGATTGCGGCATGCGAGGACCCGGAAGCAAAAGTGAAGTTGATTACCGAGAAGGAGAAGGAGTACAACGACAAATTCTCGAATCCTTACAATGCTGCCAAATACGGTTATATTGACGACATTATCGAGCCGCGAAATACGCGTTTCCGTATTATACGGGCGTTGCAGTCGTTGGCAACCAAACGGTTGGCGAATCCGCCGAAGAAACATTCGAATATTCCTTTGTAATTCGATAGCGCTATGATGTTAGTTTCAGTTAATTGGCCGGAAGTAACGACTGTTACGGTGATCGGTTTTTGCCTGGTGCTGTTGGTGTTGTTGCTTTTGGTATATGTGATGAAGCTGTTCGGGTATGTTTTCATGAAAAAGAAGGAGAATACGCCTGTAACGAGACAGCGGGTGCCGGACGAGGAGTTGGCCGCCATAGCCACAGCGATTCAGATTTACAAGAGCAACTTGCATGACAGCGAGTCGGAAGTGATTACGATCAACCGGATCGCACGTGTATATTCGCCGTGGAATTCGAAGATTCACGGACTTACTCAAATGCCGCAACATAGAAATAACAGATAATTCAGCGATGAAAGACTATTCATTGAAAATAAACGGACACATTTACAATGTGTCGATCGACGAGATCGACGATAAGGCAAATGTTGCCAATGTCGTGGTAAACGGTTCGCAATATACCGTTGAAATTGCAGGTGTGAGTGGTGCGGCATCCCAGAAACCGCATGTAACTCCGGTACCCCAGAATGTAACCAGCATTTCGGTTACGCCCAATACAGCTGCTCCGTCGGTGGTAGCACAGGTCCCGTCAACGGCAGGAGGAAGTAAAGTGATATGCCCATTGCCAGGAACGGTAGTATCGCTTCGAG
>CASDWR010000247.1 GCA_949284665.1 uncultured Rikenellaceae bacterium
AACTGCGAGTCGGCTCTGTATAGACAGCCGGGTAGCTGCGCGACCACCATGTGGAGGTCCACTCCTGAGCATTACCGGTCATATCATAAATACCCAACTGGTTGGGTTGTTTGGTCCCTACCGGAGACGTCTCCAACTGATTGAATACAGCCACATCCTCAATGTTGTTGCTGCCACTGAAACGATACATGGGTACCGCCGGATCATCCGAGTAGACATTGCCGCGGGCCGCATTTTCCCATTGAGGTTCACTGGGCAGGAAACCACCGAAGAAACGACAGAATTCGTTCGCTCCATACCAGGTCACACCAACCACGGGGTGTTGTTCATAAGCACTCGGGACACTCCACGTTCCATTTGAAGCATCGTAAGTAATACGAGTCCCTCCTTCATCGATGTAAAGTAACCGTTTACCCGCATATTCTCCCTCTTTGACAGTCTGACTGCCATAAATATTGAGGAAAGCGACATAGTCGGCATTGGTCACCTCGTACTTGGCAATACGATAAGGTTTCATATCCACTACCCGAGAAGCATTGGTATAGGTAGAATTGGCCGAGTAGAAGAAAGAATACGTGCTGTCACGAGCCTGTGAATAGAGGGCCGGATTCTGGGTGTCGCTCGGGTCACCCAACCAACCGATGTAAAAAGCTGACGGTGGGGTGACAAGCGCCATATTACCACCACAGTCATAGGTTTTAACACGTACCTCAAGCAATGAACCATAGTTGAGCCCGGCATTGTTTACGGCCCAAGCACGCATATAGACTTTCTGGCTGGGCAACAGTTCGGTGATGGTATGTGCAAAGGTCTTATCCGTTAAATCTATGGACGAATCATCCGTGGTGGGAATTGGATTGGTCAACGACCAGCAGAATCCGTAAGAGGTCACCTCACCGTGCGGATTGACGATGCTACTCGAAACCGTCAAACTGGTAAAGGTATTTTCGTCGACTGAAATAGGAGCCAGTTCTGCAGGAGCGTCGCTGCCGGTAGTGAATGAGATTTCCTCGGAATAGGCCACTCCCTGGGAAGTAACCGCAAATGCCTTTGCATAATAGGTCGTACCTATGGTTAATTGCAGGATGGTCCGTGTCATCTCGGAAGCGGTATTGTCGAGCGTCACCGCCGTACTTCCTTCGGCATCAAGCTCAGCCCCCGGGGAAAGCGAATAGACGAAACCGCACGAGGTAATCGGATAGTCACCCTCGTCGGTAATCGATGCATGAAGCGTTACCTCCGTAGAACGGATATCGGTCGGTTCGAGCATTGCGATCGTCGCCAACTGGAAATTACTCGTGGTAAAATCCTTTAAATCTCCGTAAATGATCTTCCCGTCTTTCATGACGGCGAATGCACGGATATAATATTTGGTAACAGGATCCAATTCGTTGGTTTTAGCTGAAAATTTACCGCTACCGCGGATTACGGAGACGCACTGATCCTCGAAACTTACTTGATCGGAAAGCGAGAAACACACGCCACGTGTCAGCATGTTGTCCTCTCCGCCCCGGGTCTCGCCATTGAGCACGGCGGTCGAACGGGTAATTTCCGTAGCATCGAGAGTAATGACCTCGGGCAAACCGCCGGTCCCCTCATCGGTATCGACGCAGGCGACTGTCGAAAGAGCTGCCGCAAGGGCAAATATGATATGTATCTTTTTCATGATTATCAGAATTTACAAGTTCGATTTTGCGAAAATAGGACCGGCAATGTCTTCGCCGTTAACGGTAAACAGAACGTTCTCCGCTTGTACGCCACCGATGGTTTCGGTCAGTTCAAAACCCCAGTACTCCTTGTTGTCCGGAGCAGTAGGGTTGGCCTGTACGGCTTGAGGGAACACCTTGCGGATGAGATTGCCCGAGAAACCCAGATCTCCGTCGGGGCTGGCAACCAAAATGCTGACCCGACTTCCGTCGTCGACCACCTTGCTTTCTGCCGAGATGACCTTTTGACGCAGAGCCGCGAACTGTTCATCGGTGGTGATCCCGTCGTCCGCACGCCACCACATGGCTACCGTACCACGGCTCCATTTCTCCGGGGTTCCCGTAGAAAGATCGGTAGTGATGCGCATGGCGGTTCCGGGAGTAAACACTTGGGTACCGTCCGTATCGATACAAAGGCGAGGAGTAGCCTGATTCCCGTTTACATCCGTTGCAAGCAGATAACGGATCGATACCACCACATCGTCGAACCGGAGGAAAAACGTATAATTGTCTTCTGCCGGAAGAGCCTTGGTGCCAATCGACAGCCAGTTCGGGACTTCGGTATTGCCGAGCCAAACCCCATCGATATAGTTCGACGGCAGGACGATGTGCGACTGGAGCTGTTTGGTGTCGCCACGCTCCGAACCGTCGCCCGACATATAGGCCACAAACTCATTGTTGCGCTGCGCACGGCCCAAAGCATACTTCTGAAGATGACGGGCCAGCGAGCCCACCAGTTTTTTACCGTACGGATCCTGACGTCCGTCGAAATAGTGAACGATGTTGACCAGTGTCTTCTGTTTGGGACTCGAAAGGAAAATTGTAAACGTCTTCTCGTTCGCATTACCCGTATAGGTACGTCCCGTGCTGCCGATGCAGTACTTCTCCTTGTAGTAGCCCACGGCATTCATGTCGGGATCGCTGCCCCATTTGTAGCATACCAGACGAGGATAGGTGGCATTGATCTTCCGGGCCTGTTCGGTGGGGGTCCACATGGCCAACTTGTTGAAGAAGTAGGTTCCCCAGCCCTTGACCAGACCGCCCATAATGTTGTCGATCTTGCCGTTGCTCGACCCTTTGTAGTAGCAGCGCGACTGCACGCCGCCCAACGACATCGCCGGAGTAAAGTAGTTCGCAAACATCATGGCAGAGAGGTATTCCAACGCTACATTGGCCTCGTGCCGGATCGTTTCATCGCGGGTGTATTTGGCCAGATAACCCAGACACTCGGCCTGAACACCGGTGTATGTAGGGGAGTTGTGTTCATGAATACCGTTCTTCTTGATCTCGGCCATCCAGTCACGGAACAGTCCGTAGCCCTTTTCGGCCAATGATGCGGGGGTGGCATTTTTCGACTTGCCCCACGTGCGATCCGACGGGAGCGTCTCACCGAGCGCGATCAGGTTCCACGTACGCATCAGATAAATATTGGTATAGGTAATGGCTATGTTTTCGTAATCCAATACGGCATAAATGCCATAATCGATGAATTCGTCGAGCAAAGCTTTGTTTTCGTCACTGAGCGTATCATAGTAAAGCATACGCAACAAGGACCCAAGTTCCAGGGCAAAGTGGATGCTGTTCTTGTCGAACGATGAAGATTCCGTATCGCCGCCTATGTAGCGGGGGATCTGACCGTAATTGGGATGGTTTTCGGTCCGGACTTGAGCATCGCAGAGGTTTTGGAGGGCCACATTGATGTATTTCTGATCCCAACCCAGGTCGCTTGCCTCAAGAAGGAACTGAAAGATATTCCAAATATCCAATCCATCCTCGTTTGCCTTGACCTCCGTCCACAAATTGTCGAGATAGGGGTCTATGTACCAACCCTGTTCGCCCTTTTCCGTGGGCAATGCCTCGGGGGTTTCGGTGCAACCCGTCCAAAAAACTGCTGTCAACAATGCAAGCAGCAATATCGATGTTTTTTTCATAGATTCGGTTCGTATTTCGGTTTACGGTTGTCAATTGCTCCACCCTTCGCCCTGAATCAGCGCAGGGTTGAGATCGATTTCGGATTGAGGTATGGCATAGTACCAGTTGCGAGAAGTAAATACACGGGTTCCGGCCTGGGATTGAATCGGACTTCCCTTGTAGCCGAGAATCGTGTGGTTGAGGGTAGACAGGTCGAATGAAGGATCGTGAGCGTACCAACGCTGGAAGTCGAAATAAAGGTGTCCCTCGCCAGCCAGCTCATAGACTCTTTCGTTACGGATCGTCTGTCGTACCTGATCCTTGCTGCCACGTGCGACTCCGGGCATCTCAACCCGCCGACGAACAGCATCCAGAGCGTTGTAAACCTTGTCGCTCGGTCCCTCCGCCTCATTCAACGCCTCTGCATAGAGCAGCAATACGTCAGCCCAGCGAATCAACGGGAAATCGGTAGGTGAATGACGCCGTATGGTAGTCTCATTGCCTGTATTGCAGAACTTCCTCCAGCAGTAGTAGTCATTATACCCGTTGTTGGCCCGCAGACAGGGATAGGGGGTAGTACCGGTATCGTAGGAAGTACGGTACTGATAGGTAACATTGTCAATCCCCACAAAAAGTGCGTACGGACGAATCAACGTCGCCTCCAGTCTCGGATCGCGTTCAGCGAAAAGAGCATCCACCTGTGCCTGATTGTCCCACGAGAAAGAAGGGTGGTCATTCCAGCTGAATTCCGATCCATCCTTGTTGAGATAGGCGTTGGCCAGATAGATGGTCGGGATCGAAGTATTGGTCCCCGAGCAGTTGGCCGAACGGTTGGAATAGAGCAGGTCGATATAACTACCGTTCCCGTAGGTGTCGAGGAAACTCATTACAAAAACGTATTCGTTGTTATTCTCGCCGGAAAGCGTACAAAGTTTTTCATAAGCACCGTGAAGAGAATAAGGTGAATCACTCTTCTCGTTCTCATCGATGATCTGTTCGAATACCTCAGCAGCTTCCGACCAAAGATCGGCATAGAGGTATACCTTACCCAACAGCGTCAAGGCCGCAGCCCGGTTGGCTCGCCCCTTTTCCGTAGATCGCCAGGGAAGGTATTCAGCCGCAAACTTGAGGTCCTCAATCATCAGTGCCCTTACGTCGGCAGGTGTTGAGCGCGCCTTGTAGGCGTCGTCGTAATCCGGCATCTCGGCATAGAGGGGGATTCCCTTGTCCTGGTTCTTGTGACCGCTGTAAAAAGTCAGCAGGTCGAAATAGTAAAGCGCACGCAGGAAATGCACTTCAGCCAATCGCATATTACGCGTTTCCTCGTCCATTTCGACTTTCGGGATGTTTGCGATGGCAAGATTGGAATATTGAACTCCGAGGTAGTCGCACTCCCACTTGGTGGAAAATACGCCATAACTGGTCGTAGCCGTATTGTAGCAAAAATAACGTTGGCCGAGTTCATCGAAACCGGTGGTCATCAGAAAGGCATATTGGGTATAGGCGTCGGTCAGGGCATTCCGTGAATAGCTCCCGCGAGTTTTCATAACGCTGTAAGCGGCAGTAACCCCGAGGTCGACATGTTCTTCGGTCTGCCACATACCGTTGGACCCTATACCGTCCTTGGGATAGGTTTCCAGGAAATCGCTGCACGAGGCAAGAATCAGTGCAGTACCGAACAGCGTGATTATCTTTTTCATAGTATTGTTCCTCCTGTCTGGCTAAAAAGTGATGCTTACACCGAACATGTAACGTTTCATGTTGGGATAGTTACTGGTACTGCCCGTTTCGGGGTCAAGTCCTTCGAATCGGGTGAAAGTCAACAGGTTTTCACCTGTAAAGTAGATGCGCAGGCGTGATATGAACGGACTGAAGATCCGTTGTGGAATCGTATAGCCCAGGGTCAGGTTCCGCAATTTGAGGTACGAGGCATCCTGAAGCCAGAAGTCGTTGGATACGGTATTGCGGCCTCCGTCATCGGTAGTCAGGGCGGGAATATTGCTGTCCTGATTATCGTAACTCCAGGCATCGAGGAACTTACGGTTGATGACCGAACCGTTTTTGAGCACATTGGTATACCAGGTACCGTTGAGGTATTGCGACACACCGGCCACCCCGCTGAAAAGAACCGAGAAATCGATTCCCTTCCATTCGGCCGAAGCAGTCAGACCGAAAAAGTGTTTCGGATAAGGCGAACCCTTGATGACACGATCGTCGTCGTTGATGATCTTATACCCGTTTTCTCCGGGATTCTGCTGATCCTTATAGATAAAATCACCGGGTTTGGGAGTAGATGGGGAAAAGACATAGCCGTCAGCCAACATCTGGTCGATTTTCTCCTGCGTAGCGATACAATCTACTTCGCGTACGTAATAACTCCAGATCCCATACCCTTCAAGCAGGATCCTCTGTCCGGAATAGGTAGGAACATTGCCCTGATATTTGAGCACTTTGTTCTTCACATAGGAGTAGTTGCCGGATATCGAATATCTGAAATCGCCGATACGGTCGTTCAAACCGATTTCGAACTCCACACCCCGGTTGCGAACGACGCCCGCATTGCTGAACGGGGCATCCATGCCACCGAGTACGCCCGGTATCTGTGTCCGGATCAAAATGTCATCCGTGAGTTTGTTGAAGGCATCGAACGAAAAGGTGAGCCGGTTGTTCAACACGGTCAAGTCGATCCCGACATTGGTCATCGTAGTCGTCTCCCATTTCAGGTCGGTATTCACGATAGCGGTGATACCGGCACCGGTGACTGCGGTGTCGCCGAATACGTTCTGGCGACGGGTATAGATCAACTGTGTGGCATAGTCGCTCACGCTATTGTTACCCAACTGTCCCCATGATGCCCGAATCTTGAGATTGTCGAGCCATGCGATATCACGCATGAAACGCTCCTCGGAAATACGCCATGCCGCCGAGAAAGAGGGGAAAAATCCCCAACGGTGTCCCTTGGCAAAACGGGACGAACCGTCGGCACGCAGATTCGCTTCAAAGATATAGCGACCCATATAGTCGTAATTGACCCGGCCAAAGAACGAACGCACGGCACTGTCGGTATAGGTACCGGTAATTTTCGAAGGAGTAGTCGCCGCATTCAGCACCGAAGTCTCGGCACTCAGTACATCGAGGGCGTTGATATAACTGTCACGATAGTTGTTATACTCTTGATTGTAACCGACAAGCAGAGACAGGTTATGCGACGGATTATCGGGGAGCACATCGTACTGCAGATAAGAGTCGGCGATAAGAGCATAACGCTGGGCGAAAGTTTCATTCAATTGAGTGGAAGTGGTACCTGTCGTAATCAAGACCGCATTGTTCTTGAGGTCCCACATATTGATATCGGGATAATTCATCTGGCGAGTAGTAGCAAGACTGCCGCTCACCGCAAAACTGGAGATCCATTTGAGATGGTCGGTAAAGCCGATCTCAAAACTCAATTTGCCATTCAGCTTGGTCGTTGCCGTAGTCATGTCGTAACTGGCAAGTGCTGCATAAATGTTGTTTGACTGTACATTTCCCCCGGGAGCCCATTCGCCTCCGAACCGTCCGTCCGAACTGACGGGCAAAATACCGGGCGAAGCATTGGCAAGCGACGACATGGTGGTCGATACGTCGATTCCGGTCTGTTCTCCATGATACCCGTTGACTATACTGTTTATCTTAAGCCACTTGGTAACATCGGCGGCAATGTTGGCCCGGAAACTGTATCGGTCATAATCGGTTTTTTGCATGGTCCCGTTATTGTTGAGATATCCCAAAGAAACCAGATAGTTCGCTTTGCTTCCTCCACCGGTAGCCTGTATATTGTGTTCCTGAATAACCGCATTCTTGAAAGTGGCATCAAACCAATCGGTATTGGCATATACTTGCGGATTCGACGCCGAATTGGCTCGCCACTCGGCGATGATGTCGCTTCCGAAAGGAGCAACATTACCTGCGTTCAGCGAGGCTTGATTGATGGTTTCCATATAAACGGCATAGTCGCTCACCACATCGATGGGGATGGCAACCTGCTGAATACCGAGCCGGCCATTATAGGTAACGCGCGTCTTGCCTTCCGCCCCCGCCTTGGTCGTAATGAGAATGACACCATTGGCGGCACGTGATCCATAGATGGCCGAAGAGGCCGCATCTTTGAGGACCGACATCGACGCCACGTCGTTGGGATTGACATCATCCAAGGAACCTACAATGCCGTCTATGACCACCAGCGGCGACGAGTTATTGAGCGTACCCATACCTCGGATGGTGATCGACGCACCGTCGGCTCCCGGCTGACCCGAAGACTGGGTTGCCAACAAACCCGACGCGACACCTTGGAGCCCGGCCGAGATATTGGTGATAGCACGTTTCTCGCCCACATCCTCGAAATTCACCGAAGCAACGGAACCGGAAAGATTGACCTTTTTCTGCGTACCGTACCCTACGACGACAACCTCTTCGATCATCTCCATTTCTTCCTCCAGCGTAACAATAAGGCGGTTCCTGTTACCCACTTCGACGCGGGCTTCCTTGTAACCCAATGCCCGAATCAACAGTACGGCATCGGACGACAGATCGGGGAACGTAAAACGTCCCTGTACGTCACAAACCGTTCCCTGCTGTGTCCCCTCAAAGACGACGGTAGCACCCACAATCGGCTGCCCTTCGGGATCCAGCACTTGCCCCTCAACGCTGTGTCGCACGGGAGACGGGGCAATGCTGAGTGCGATGATCTTACCGTTGATCTTGTAGACAACGTCGGTCCCCTCGAAAAGAAGTTGCAAGGTCTTTTCCAGGCTTGCGTTTACAAGCCGTAGAGAGACTGTACGTCTTACGTCGATCACGTCGCTGCTGTACATGAACGTACAGCCAACTTGTGCTTCAATACTCTCAAGCACATTCTTTACCTGTTCTCCGTTTGCCGTCAGCGTGACGGTCGGAACCCCCGCAATGGGAGGTTGGGCCTGAAGCAAAGCCGGCATTGCAAATACGACGCATGCGAAGCCCCACAGGAATGTTCGTTTCAGGTTTCTTTTTGTCATTTTGGTTATTAGGTTGGTTGTATGTGAGTTTCAGGTTCGGGAGATTGTGTGTGATTATTAGGGTCACCGGTGATCCAGGTAGACTGTCCGACGACCCGTCTGGGGATCTGAAACAATGGTATAGGAGATTGGGAGGGCCCTTGCCATCGAGCGGAGCACCTGTTCCAGACTTTCGCGCGATATTTTGGCGGTCAGTGGTTTGTCTGCAAGTCTCTGATCGAGGATCACCACGTCGGCCTCGTACCAACGGCCGAGTTTGCGAGCCACGGATTTCAGGTCTTCGTCCTCAAAAAGCAGATAACCGTCAACCCAACTTATCGAATTGCTTGCCGGACAGGTACGATAGGACCATCGACCGGAGTCATCGTCATATCGGAGCGACATGCCGGGCGACATTACATATTCCTGAGGTCCACGATTGAGCGTAATTTTTCCTTCAAGCAGCGAAGCCTCGAAAACACGATCTCCGGAATAGGCGCAAAGATTGAACTTGGTTCCCGTAACTGTAGTGGTAACCAACGGACTCTCCACAACGAAAGGGTGTTCAGGATCGGACTCAACTTCAAAATAGGCTTCTCCATCGATATAGACGCGACGTTCACCCCGTTTGTCGAAACGGTTCGGGTAACGCAACCGAGTTCCGTCGTTGAGATAGACCACCGTACCGTCAGCAAGTTCGACCCGGCTGCGCGAATCAGGTTGGGTGACTATTTCGCACATTTTTATTGGATCACCCGTGCCATTACGGTCAATCCACAGATAAACGGCACCAATAAGTACAGGAATAAAAAGGATGGCTGCGGTACGCGCAACGACAACACCAATCCGGTGAAACAACGGACCCCGTCGTATTGGCCGTGCATCTCGATCAATTGTTCGGGCACTGATCCGGTCGAACATCGCTTCGAAATCGGGAGCTCCCCGTTTCATCCTGACATCGTAATTCTCCCAAATTTCTTCGAGATCCCGACGAAGGTCCGAGTCCCCCTTGCCGATAATATCGGTCATCTCCTCCGCGAGGGAAGAATCGGTGTCGGCAGGTTTGCGTTTCAAATAATTGAGGAGTCGATCTTTCTCCATGGTTCGTATCTTCACTTTATCGGAATACGTTTACCAGGGAGGAAAACCCCTATCGGATGGAGCTTTTTTGGGGATGAATCAGGTTTCGAAGAGATCAAAACCCTTCAGGTAGTGACGCAGCGTCTTGATCAGTTGTGTAATTTGATTCTCTACTGTTTTGATGGATATGCCCATGCGCAGGGCTATTTCCGCATTGGTCAGCCCCTGTTCGCGTGAAAGCCGGAAAATCATCTGTCTCCGCTCGGGCAGTGCACTCACCATCCGCTCCACCATCTCGGCCAGATTTTCGAATTCAATCTCGCTCTCCGTATCACGTGCACCGTCGAGTGTCGAAACGGAGAAAAAACGGATCAGTTTATTCTGCTCCGCACGCCGATGCCGGAAAAGATCGACCATCTCGTTATAAGACATACGAAAAAGCAGTGCCCCGAGCGAACGTTCGCTCTGCAACTCTTCACGTCTGTTCCACAATTTGATAAATACATTCTGGGTAACCTCTTCGGCCACGAAACGCTCTTTCGAAATACTCAAGACAAATGCGTAAATCTTTTCGGAATACCGGGTAAATATCGTTTCGAATGCTTTTGAAGCATGTCGTGACAGACGGAGAGATTCGATCAGTTGCCGATCCGGTATGTCGAAATTGTCATACATCGAGTTGTGCAGTAACAGTTCGGTTTTGTTGCGGACAAAGGTAA
>CASDWR010000248.1 GCA_949284665.1 uncultured Rikenellaceae bacterium
AACGCACCACTTTGGGTGGAAAATTGAAATCATCGCTGTCGTTCTCGAGGTCGGCATCACGATCACCGACCTGCAGGAACGAAGCGGACAATGCGCCGGGCAGGCATTCGCTCGTATTGACCGACGGGCGAAACAATGGATTCTCGCTGATACCCTCCCCGTCGGTTGCATAACAGTTGTCTATCGTTGCTTCCCAACGGCCCAGTACACCGCCTTCGGAAAGGTTGCGACGAGCCGTTGCACCGTCACCATCGGCATATTTAAACACCATTGTCCGATGCAAATCGGCTCCGAGTTCTTCAACTACGAGCGGTTTCGAACGGTCGATCCGGTCGCTCCAATCCACTGTCACATCCTTGCGATAAAACTCTTTCCGAGGCTCCACATAGACCTTTTTTTCCAGATTGTCGGTATAGAAACAGAGGTCGAACATGTGCCGCAGAGCATTGATGACGGCGATTTGTCGGATTCCGTGTGCTGCCACTTCGGGAAAGGTCACGGTAGACCCTTGTGTTGGATGGGGTAAAAATACGGGACGTAATGTTGTAACTTCCTTCAGAATGAGTTTCATCCCCTCGTTTGCACCGCCAAACCAGAATTCATCGAAATAGCAGGGTGAAGTGGGAGTTGCCCGCCTTGCTTGGCTGCGAACCCGCACGTTGACCTCCGTGCTTCCTTTTTCGTCGATGTAACCGTCGTACAAAACCCAATCGCCTTCGTAATTCTGTAAACCGGCATCCGACATGAAGAACATTTTCAACGCAACGTACTCATCTTCTTCCGAAAAACTTACCAAGGCACTTCGTGCACTGATTCCCAGGATCAATCTGTCTTCGGTATTTCCCTCGGCATCCTTCACGGTAGCAACCAGCACATAAGTTCGGCCCGCCACATAATCGAAAATAATGCACCGATAGGTACGGTTCTTTACGAATGCGTTCCTTCTGTCTTCAAAACGGTTCGGAATCACAAAGTCGTGACGGTCTCCATACCCGAGATTGATCTGATTGAATCCGGTCAGTTCCGCACGGTTTCGGATCACGTAATCGGTGACATAGGTGATACGGTATTCGAATCCGACCGAGATTTCGTAAAGCGGGACAAAAGCGATGCGTTCGCCATCCTTCGTAAAACAGTCGTTCGTATTGAACACATGGTCGAGGCTCTTTCCATCCTGTTCCTCTTTCGGATCCGCCGTGTCGACGATATTGCCCAAAGAGTTGAGTGACGAATAGGGATCGGCATAGACCCTACCCCACTTGTCGGCAGTAGCCTGCACATCGGAGAACCGGCCGGCGAGAAAATTCATACGGGTTTTCAGCGCAGATATGTCACGTTGCGGATAGTTCCCGCTCATATAGAACGAATCGAAATAGTCGCTGTCGAGGAACGAAGATTCCACGGTATAACCCGCCGAAGCGAATATCTGCCTTACTACACTTTTCAGATGCAGAAACGGATGGTAATCACCGGCCCAAAGGATTCTGGCAGCCGGATCGAGGCTCACACTGCTGTTGGTCAGAGCATACTTGTCTCTTTGTACGGGTAAAAAGCGAACGGGGGTATCCCCTTTCCAACTTGCAGAGATGGTTGCAGCATTGATGGTTGCGGAATAATCGGGATAGAGAGCCGTCAATGCGGTTCGGGATGCCTGCTGTGCCCACAGTTTGCCGGCTCCGACGATATTCACCTTGTAATATTGCTCCGTACCTGAACCGACGCAACCCGAGAGCATCAAGGTCCCGTCGATGACCGTACAGCCATCGACTTCGATGCGTGCCGTATGCAACGAGGCATTGAAGCGTTCCCTTGCATGAATCTGGTCGCAATCTCCCATGATGCTTCTGTTGCGGGCAGTCATGGGGATCACGATGCTTTTGGAATAACCGGTGCGACCATCGTCCGCAATGTCGAGTGTGGTTACGGACAAGGAGACCGATATGTTGCTTCGCGAATCGATATCGGCCTGCCGTCCATCGATATAGAGAGTCGTCATGGGTCAGAATGTTTGAAGATTGACCACATTGCTCTCCCTGACCTCCAAGACCAGGCGATTCATTTCCGGCGACCGCACTGTCATCGATTCGGTCAACACGTCCACATCGGAAGGACCGTTCTCTCTGATACGCCATACACGTGGCGATCCGACTACTCCCGAAAGTGCCCGGAGTACCGCCTCTGGCAGATAACCCGAATCAAGCACATACCGCCTCTCCTCTGCCGTACCTGACGTACGATACCCTGTTGGGCCGAGATAACGCTGTTTTTCAGCTGCCACACGTTCCGTGTTCAACGGAGGGAAAGAGTAGTAGTCGATCCCGCCGTAACGATTGAGCCAACCGAGCCTGAAAGACCCTGGCACCGGTTTGTGCAAGCCATAGGAAAAAGATATCGGCTTACCGTCGATTGTCAGATCGATTATCAGTTGACGATACGATTCGAGACTGCATTCTGAGGTTTGCAGTATTTCGGCAATTTTCCATCCGTTGACTCGGAACAAACATACGCACGGGCCCCCCTCCCATTCGAACGTCCCGATTTCAAACGGCCCGGCCTCGGATATGGCCTGTACTACGCATCGGGCTTGCCGGTCGACACGAAATGCGATTTCATCCCACTCGTCGAAGGCGAGTGTCCTGTTGCGGGGCATACAATCCATTCCGCCGTTTCCGGGCAGATTCTCGACAGCGGCCGTGAACAACCTGCTTTCGGAAACAAGTTCTCCGACCTCGACTGATGCTCTCACCGAACGCCCTGTCGGAACTATAAATCCGAATCCGTCGCCTTCGACAGGCACAGGATCAAGACACCTGCGCAGATAAACGGCTACGTTGACCGTCATCTCACCCGAATCAATAAATCGTTTTGCTCCCAATATTTCATTCGTATCGTCGTTCCGGACAATTACGTCGATCAGATTGCCGTCCGCCTGGCCGAGCATAGTATAAACCGCCGGTCCGAATGCCGGTGCGAACTGTTGCGGCACATCGATAAATTCCATCATCATAGCATTTCCCATTACCTGCGATAAAACATGTGTACTTCCATTTCGACCGACAGGGCGAGTTCGCCATATCGTGTAACGGGAAGCCTGCAAGGTGTACATCGCACACCATCCACAACGATTACACCCTCTTCTTCTCCGATCAAACGGACCAATTCGAGCGCATCACATTCCATTACGTCCCACACTTCGCCCGCCGGTTCTGTTGCCTGGTTCATCAGTGTGACAGTCAAGCCATAAGTTGCATTGCAGTCTCTCCGGCCCTTTGCCCCGGTCAACTTCACTGGAGCCAGACATGCTGCCGGTAATGTGGATATTCTGCCGCCACGAGGCAGCAAGGATTCGGCATAAAAGGTATATCCGAGCCCTTCGGCCGCTTTTCGAACGGCCGCAACCAAATTTTCCCTTTGCATCATACGTTTCGGTTATATTACTCTTCTTGAAGCGATTTCCGGCACATGACCTGTGCTGTGGCCAGACGGAAGAAATCGTCACAATTCATTTGTCTTGCCGCTGCGACATCGGCCGGACGATACCCTCCCACCCGGAACAAAAAGCCACACCAATCGGAAGCGATTCCCGATCTCCTTCCCATAAGCGTATTATCCTTTTCTCGTTGATCCCCGTCTGCATAGCACAAGGGATAACGGCGTGCAAGAAACCGATGACTCTCTACGATGCGCCCAGACAGTTCGATGGCCAACGAAAGAGGCATCATGTCCGCATCGGCCCAATTGTCGTCGTCCCCGACCGTCATCGACTCCCTGTAGCAAAGTTTCCGGGCAATCACGGGAGCGTGCAACAGCCAATCCGAGAAACAGAGATCCGAGACCTCGCAGAAGACCCCTGCGGTCACCTTCGCCAAAGGAACGAGATTGCCGCGATCATCCATCCCCGAACGAGGCAGCCATACCCGATCTCCCCGCCATTCGAAAGACTCTTCCACGGGATATCGGCATCCGGCTTTGCGGGTTGTCCAGCGAACCAGCGGGACAAGATGTTCTGCGAAGAAACGTTTCAGTTCGTCGGGTTCTACCTTGATCGCCAGCGATTCAGACAAACCGCCTGCCAACGCAAAAAGCCGATATTCGAGTTCAGATCCTCCATTCGGAATGCCACAGGCCATATCCCGTATTTTCACGGCTCGGGAAACGGAGAGTTCTGCCGGAGATGCGGGGAAACGATACCGATTCCCGCCAAGAGAGATTTCGATCATGATTTTCTGAAGTTGAAGTGTTCCGGTCTTAAACCAGGAAGAGTTGTCGGAGTTTTTCCGAT
>CASDWR010000249.1 GCA_949284665.1 uncultured Rikenellaceae bacterium
CGACACCTACGAACTCAAGTCCGATTCGGTGGGGTATAACATGGATACGGAAATCGCCACTTTCTACACGAAAACTTATATTTGGAATAAAAAGGGCGAAATCTTAAGTGCCGACAAGGGAGAATATCACACGGCAACCTCGAATTATCATTTCACCTCCGATGCGTATGTACTGTCGGAAAAACAGGAGTTGTGGGCCGAAGACATCGATTACCGGGAAGTATTGGAAGAAGCAATTCTGAAAAAAGATATTCAGATTCTGGACGAAGAACACAAAGTCCTTGCGTTCGGAGATTTCGGCCATTATTGGGGAGAACGGGGCGATGCGTTGTTGACCGAAGATCCGTCGGCACTGAGCATAGATTCGGAGCAAGGCGATACGCTGTTGAGTCGTTCTGACTCTATATTTCTGTATGTAATCGATAGTTTGAGTATCTATAATCCTGAGAATATTCCGTCGGAAGATGAGGCATCTTCCTTTGAAGCGGAAGAAGAATTGATTGTGCCGGAAACCCCCATACCTTCTGATTCCACGACGTTGATTGCGCCCGAGGATACGGGAACGGAGACAGGATCATCTCCTGAATCGGAAACCCCTGCCGAAACTGTGCATGCCGATTCTTCAACTGTACCCGAAGTGCTTGCGGACTCTTCCGGAGTGAATGATCCCATGTCGACGATTGTATCCGATTCATCGAGTATGGTGTCGCAACTTTCCGATTCGTTGTTGACGACAGACGGTGCAAGGGCGATTGACGACGGGTATGGGGCGAGATATCCGGATTCTCTGGCCGTAGAATTGGAAACAACAGGGATAGCCGACGTTTTGCCCTTGAGGGAGGATTCTCTTGCGGGGACGATTTTGTCCGATACGTCGACAGAACTGGCAACTCGAGCGATCGATTCTTTGAAAGCCGAATCTGTGGTGACAGATACTTTTCTGCCGGAGTCTCCGGCAGATTCTGTGGCTGGAGGCGGAAAGCCGTCCGATGATGTGCAGGAGGGGATTGAAGCCGATTCCATATCGGAAGAACAGACGCAACGAGTAATCGTCGCCTATCGTAATGTGAAGATGTATCGAATGGATTTCCAGTCTGTTTGCGATTCACTGTTGGCTTTTACGGTCGATTCGACCGTTCACATGCATATCGACCCGGTAATGTGGTCGGGCAAAAGCCAGATCAAATCCGAATACATAAAACTGTATACCAAAAACCAGCAACTCGAAAAAGCGGTATTTACGGGAAGTCCTCTCATGAGTTCCGAATTGGACACGACACATTACAATCAGGTAGCCGGGAAGACAATCGAAGCTTATTTTCGTGATAATGCTATCTACCGTACCGATGTGAATGGGAACGGCCAGACCTATTACTATTTGCAGGATGATGCAACAGGAGCTTTGCAGGGATTTCTTGTGGCGGAATGTGCCGATATTACTTTCATGATCGAGAACAATGAAGTGATAGAGATTGTATATCGCGGGAATCCTGTGTATACTATTTATCCAATGGAAAAAATTCCCGAATCTCAACCGCAGGTACTGCCGGGATTTATTTGGGAGGGGTACAGACGTCCCACCAAACAAGAGGTATTCGACCGGATGATCAGACATTCGCAACGCAACGAATACGTTCGAATGCCGAAACCCACATTCCCGATTACTTTGAAAATCATGAAAAGACGCGATGATTTGCTCGACTCGGGCAGGTGGGCCGACCGTACGGACGATATTTCACAAGATGCGCATGAATTTATCCGTTCGCTTGCCAATGAGCGTCAGGTACAATCCGTACGGTCTCCGCAATAATTTTTTATTCGTGTTTCTTCCTCGTTCGTGCAGTCCGATAGATATAGAGATTATCGGCTGATAGCATGGCATGTAATGGAATTACTGATGACGAGAGAGAAGAGGTAGTATGTTTTTGTCGTTGTTTGTTTTAATGGTATAGATTTCTATTGGTCGTTTTTTACGCTTCCGTCTTTGATGTTTCTGTTGGTGATGTGCGGGTGCCCACAGAGAAGCGGAATGACCGTGATATGTTAGCACGGAGGCCCAATCTCAGTTCCGGGGCATAGCTTTGTGTGCGGTTCAGTACGTCATCCACGAACGAAGGGGTATCGTCATAGTTAAGTACTGCGTTGACCGTTAGCTGTGATTTGAGTTTGCGAAGCGGTCGAACCCATTTGATGTCTGCTTTGGCTACCCACCAACCGTCCACGTTTTCATAGCTTGTCAGTGTACTTTGCGCAGGGGCGTTATCCCATTCAGGAAGATAGGTGGCTTGTGTAAAAAAGGTACGTTTGTAGGCGATCACATCATCCGTTTTCTTAACATCCACAACAATCATGATATTATTGTTCGCTTTCCCGAACATGGTGGAATATCCGGCATGCAGATGATGGCTATAACTCTGTTTGAGGCGTTGGTTTCCGGCAACCAGCATGTAGGGGTTCGCATCGTTCAGGTAAGGACGCAGTTGTTCGATGGACGGCAACTGGGTATATGTCATATATTGAACTATTATATTGTTCATCATTTTTAGCGAACCAAATGATACGCTCGGTAAAAAGGCATTGAACCGCTTGTCGTACAGGCTTTTCTCCGGAAAATTTTCGTCACGGTTGATTCCGGCAGACGAAAAGGCAGATTTGACATTGAGGTGCGCTTTGATTTTTGGGAAGGTAATTCCTAATTCGACAGATGCTTTATGGGTATTGTAGTCGTTGGTGAAGTTATAGGTGTTGGTCGTGTCGATCAGAGCTTTGTCTGCATCTGCCAGATCGAAAGACGTTTTCAACTTATGACTGTCTTCCCACGTGAAAGTATAGGAGAAATCCAAAAAATTATAATTCTTTTCGGACAACGAGATGCGTTTGGAAATATCTGCCGTCATTTTCCGGCTCAATCCATCCGAAGTGGACTGAAGTTCGCGCCGCGTAGCTGTCGAAGTCAGAGTGCCTGTACGGAATCCGCTCCCGTCGTCATTGGACATGTCGAAAGTTATATTAAGATCTATTAATCGCCACGTGTAAAACCTCTCTGAAATATTATAACGGTTCATTTTATTAAAAGTCTGTGTTGTGCCGCCTACCGGTATTCCGTTGTTCACCATACTCATGTAGGACTGGTAACTGTCTGAGCGAGTATCAGCAAAACGCATTATATGTGAAAAATTGATTCCCCACGGGAGGTACAGATGGATATCTCCTGTATGATATCGGGTTGTCTGATCGTTTTTGGAAGTGTCGGCATACACTCGGGAACTATATTCCTGAGTAGGAAAATAAGTTTGTTCCGTTGTATTTTCAGCACACGTATAATCATTACCGTATGTATAGGAAACCTGGAAAAATTTCCGACTATGTTTAGACCATTTGCTCTCCCAACTTCTTTCAAATTCCGCATTTACATAGGTTGTTCGGTCATAGCTTGTTTTAGGACTTTTAACGGCAATGATATCCGAGATTCGGTTCGATTTTCGGTTGATGTTGTTTGGAAAAAGGCATTGGCGGATAACAAGAGGCTTTCCGAAAAGAAATTGGCCATAGCGCCGATTCCGTAGCGGTCGCGGTTTCCGAGTCCCCCTTCGTTCATGTCTGCACCGTAGCTGGCCAGGAAGTGCCCCGTTGTGGCTTGTATGAGTTTGCTTTTCGTTTCGATGTTGAACACACGTCGAGTTTTGTCTCCTTTTCGCCGTTTGTGTCGGGGGTCATCGTCCGTATATTCGTCGTAAACGCGGATTTTCAGGACATCTTTTGCCAACAGGTTCTGCAGGGCACATCTGGCATTTTATCTAACTTGTTTATAGAATTTAATCGTCCTACTTCTCTCGCGACACAGCATTTCGAAGCGCATTTAATTTAGACTCTCCATCCCAATAAAATATTGCCCTGCCAGCTTTTCTTGCATTTTTTATTGCAGCACGTATAGTCTGCTCATTTAATGTCGTTGTAAATTTTATATCCCATTTAACTCCGTCAAACATAATATCAGCCTTATTACTGCTTCCACTTTCAGGTAAAAATTCAACTCTCTTTCCATTATATTTTGCAAGCATTTTTCCTACAGCCATCTCAGCTGCACCTCCTCCGCCTGTTGAAATTATCTGATGTAGTTTGTGAACAACGTAATATCCTCCACTTTTTTCATCAAAATATTCCTTACGCCATTCAGCACCATATTGATTAAATGCTTTTTTTGCGGAGGATATTATATCCTAAAAATTTATATTATTACGATAGCGACTGATGATTTTTATGAGTATTACGCAATTTTTCGGTTAATAGTGGATCAGAAGGGAAGCACCTGTGGATGGGATTTTCCCTCGAAATTTTTTTATTTATCCGAAAACGGCATGTATCCGATGGACTGTTATAGGGTTTAATGGCCATTCAAAAAAATACCCCATTGCTTGATTGAAAGCAATGGGGTTGTATGACACACATGCGGAGTGATATTGTCCGCATGGATATTGGCATTAATTAGCGGAAGATCCCTGTGTGTTCGCCGGCTCGTCTTTGATTCCGAGCTCTGTTTTTACCATCGGGGTAATATCGACGAATTCTTGAGTATTATAAAACAATAGTGTCGTTACGTCGAAGATAGCTGTAAGTCCATTGTCCGTACCGACTTTCTTGATCGCATTCTGAGCACGCTCGACTACCGGCGTATACAACTGGTTTTCCATTTGTGCCATTTCCTGTTGCGCCAACTCCTGGTAATCGTTATAGCGCTTGTTGATATCGGCAAGTTCTTTCTCTTTTATCTGACGAGTAGCGTTTGTATATGTGCTTTGATTTTGCTGGTAGTCATTGAATCGGTTGTTGTATTCGACTTGTATCTCTTCGAGATTGGCCACAAATTCGTCATTTAATTTTTGCAGTTTCAAAATAATCGAATCCCGTTCGGGCATGAGAAACAGCAGTTGCTGAAAGTTGATGTAGCCGAATTTCTGTTGTGCGGATGCACTAAATGCACTTGCAATACAAACGAATGCACTGATCAGGGTTAGTTTTGTCACACGTTTCATACTAGTTAATTTTATTTTTGATTTGTAATGATCTCGATAATTTGCTGTGTTTTATCGATTTCCGGAGAATAATACACAACATTCGGATTGGCTGCGACATCGAGCACAAGAGCACATCCCTGTTCTTTTGCGAATTTACCGATCGTTTCGAAAACGAGTTTCTGAATAGGACCGAGTTTTTCGGTACGTTTTTTTATGAGTGTGCCATTTTGTCCGAAGACGGATTCCTGATATTCAGCAATCTTTTTTTCGTTACCTATGATCGTGTCTTCCTGCTCTTTTTGTGCATTCTCCGTCAAAACGGGTTTTTGTTGCATGTATATATTATACATGTTTTCTACCTGTTTGTATGCCTTGTCAATGTTGCTTTGGTATTGTTTTGCGAGCGAATCGAGTTCGGCAACAGCCTTGTTGTAGTCAGGCAACGCCTTGAATATAGTTTCGGAATTGATGACTATGTAGTTTTGTGCGGATCCGACAGCCACTACCATAACGGCAAGCAACATCGAAAAAAGAACTTTTTTCATAATCGTAAAGTTTTATGTCTCGTTTTCTAAAAATCCATTCCCATCATGAAGTGGAAGTGCCCGCCGCTCTTCTTGGTGGCGTTGACTGCCCGGTCGAAACCGTATCCCCAGTCGACACCGATCATACCTACAACCGGCAGATAGAGGCGGACACCCACGCCCAATGACCGTTTCAATTTGAACGGATCGAACTCTTGCCACGATCTGAAAGCATTACCACCTTCCGCAAATACCAGACCATATATCTGTGATTGCGGTTGCATGATAACAGGGTAACGTAACTCGACGGTGTATTTATTGTATGCGTTGGCATAAGTTGTGCCAGTTGCATCATATGGAGTCAACGAACTGTCTTCGTATCCTCTCAAACCGATAATGTCCACACCGTATATGTTGTACCCAGACATGCCGTCACCACCGACATCATAACCTTCGAAAGGCGATTGTTTGTATCTGTTGTAATATCCGAGATATCCCATCTCTGCTTTGGTCATCAATACAAGTTTGTTGTTTTTCGTCAGCGGGAAATACCATTGGGCTTTTGCATTCCACTTGTGATACTCGATCCACTTGTAGAGGCGGATATCGGTATTGCTCATGTTCTTATAATCTTTCCCGTCGAACAGCGAGTAGGGTGGAGTCAGAGTCAGGGAGAGTGAGAACTCGGATCCGGAACTTGGATATATCGGTTGGTTGACCGTGTTGCGCGCGAATACCGTACGGAAAGTCAAAATGTTGGAACGACCATCCGAAAATTTGAAATATCCTGCCCAATTTTTCAATTTATAGGATTGATAGCCAATTTCGTTATATATGGTAAAGTTCGGGTCCGGCCATGTGAGACGTCGGCCTATGCCGACAGCCACACCATTCGTCCGGAAATAACTGGTCGCTTGCCGAACGATACCGCCGAAATAGTAGGCATCCGTTTGTTCGGAATAGTGTGCCGAAATGGTCAGTGAATTCGGTTTCTTGCCGCCGAGCCAAGGTTCCGTAAATCCTAACATGAATGTCTTGTAATACGAACCGTTCGTTTGTGCGCGAATTGTCAATTGCTGGTTTTGGCCTTGAGGGTAGGGACGCCATTGCCCCTTTTTGAAAAAATTCTTAATGGACAAATTGTTCAGTTGGACTCCGACCGAACCTACGAACATGCCGGCACCCCAACCACCCGAAATTTCGAACCGGTCACTTGCTACTTCGGTCAACGGCCACGATATGTCTACCAGGTTTTCGTTCGGCAAGTCTCGAATTTCAGGCATGAGAGCTTGTGCATCGAAGTGTTGCATTTGTGATAGCTGGCGCATTGTCTGCATAATCAGAGCTCTATTGTACAACTCACCCGGGCGAGTATACAATTCCCGGCGGATCACTTCGTCGTCCACACGCAGGTTGCCGCTGATATTGACATTGTTTATGGTGTATTGTTTCCCTTCAAAAATTTTGATTTCCAAGTCAATGGAATCTTTCCCTACCACGATTTCCGTCGGCGTGACGTTTGAAGTGAGGTATCCGTCGTTCTGATACATCGACTTCACTTGCGTCATATCTTCCGGGTTCTCTTCCGAACCGATTCCCAACCGTTTTTTAATGGTTTTGCTGTCGTATACGTCTCCTTTTTTGATGCCGAGAATCATATTGAGGTAATCGGTCGGGTACTTGCTGTTCCCAACCCATTCGACATCCCTGATATAAAACTTGTCCCCTTCAGCCAGCTCGATGTCGATGCCGATTCGATTATCGCTGATTGCATAGATAGAGTCCCTGACTACCATTGCATTCCGATATCCTTTCGAGTTGTAGAAATCGATGATGTTGTTTTTGTCGGTTTCGTACTCGTCGCTCTTGAACTTGCTGCTCTGGAAAAAGTTGATGCTTTTCTGGTGGGTTTTTTTCATCGTTCGTCTCAACCGCGAGTCGGGAAAGACCTGGTTCCCTTCGAAATTGATTTCGCCGATTTTTACTCGTTGTTTCTTGTCCACAACGAACGTAACGATCACTCTGTTCTCCATCAAGGTGTCGTTTTCGATGGTCGGCGTAACTTCCACATTGCGGAATCCCTTGTCGATAAAGTGCTTGCTGATGAGATAGCAATTTTTGGTCATCACATGATCGGAATATTCGGTTCCGCGGCGTAGTTCGAGATCTTCGAGAAGCGTTGATGCTTCACCTTTTCTGACACCGTCGAATTTCCATTGGGAAACACGAGGCCGTTCTTTCAGATATATCTCCAGATTTACACTGTCACCTACGATTTCGGCCACTACCTTGACATCCGAAAAAAGCCGTTGGTTCCACAATCGGGTCACGGCAGCCGATATGTCTTCACCAGGGATAAATATGGTCATACCCCGGGAGAGACCCGATGAGGCAACCAGATAGTCAGGAACGGCATATTTGATACCCTTGATTTCGACCTGGTTGATGATGTAGGATCGCGGAGAACGATAATCGATCATCGGGGCGTTTTCGGAGGACGATTCGTTTTTGGAAACGATGGTGGTATCGGCCTCTTGTGCAAAAACGGACTGCCCGATAAAAGTCAATGCAAAAAGGAGGAGTGTCAGGGCTCGGGTTTTCATTACGATACTGTGTGTCAATCTTCTTGTTTTTTTGTATTAGTTAACAAACCGTAACGGCGTTCGCGACCGGCATATGCCTGTAATGCTTTCATGAAATCGTCGCGGCCGAAATCAGGCCAGTATGTGGGGGTAAAATATAGCTCGCTGTATGCGCTTTGCCATAGCAGGAAGTTGCTCAACCGACAGTCTCCGCCCGTACGGATAATCAGATCGGGATCTGGGATCCCATGTGTGTACAAATTCGCAGAGATCGTGTCGGCATCGATGTTTTCCGGGGACAACGCTCCTTGGCATATACGATCTACGATATGTCTTACCGTTTGAACGATCTCTTCTCTCGAACCGTAATTAAAAGCAAGCGATAGGGTCAATGTAGAATTGCCGGCTGTTTCGTTTTCGATTTTTTCGAGATGTGTACGTACTTCGGGCGCAATTTCTTCACGATTGCCTATAATCCGGACACAGACTCCCTGGGCTTTGAGTTCCGCAGTTTCGTTCACCACGCTTTTGCAGAACAATTCCATCAACATCTGTACTTCTTCTTTCGGACGACCGCGATTTTCAGTCGAAAAGACATAAAGAGTCAGATATCGAACACCTGCCTCACGTGAAGACTTGATA
>CASDWR010000250.1 GCA_949284665.1 uncultured Rikenellaceae bacterium
GATATATTCCCGAACTCACCTATCTAGATGCCATAGAACTGGCTTACAGCGGCGCCCAGATCATCCATCCCAAAACCATCAAACCGCTCCAGAATAAAGGGATTCCGTTATACGTCAAATGTTTCCTTGACAAGCGAAAGCCCGGAAGCGTCATCAAAAATGAAATCGGCAATCGCATCGACACTCCGATCCTGATCCTCAAACACAATCAAATACTGCTTACTATACGTCCGCATGATTTCTCGTTCGTATTGGAAGAACGTTTCGCACAAATTTTCGCACTGCTGGAGAAATTCCACGTCAAGGTAAATCTAATCCAAAGTTCTGCCGTCAGCCTGAGTCTCTGTGTCGATGCGACTCGTTATCTGGAAGAGATTGTCGAACAATTGCATCGGGAAGGGTATCGGGCCTCTTACAACAGCGACATGGAACTGTTGACTGTCAGAGGATACACCGCCTCCCTGCGCAATGAGTATGAAGAGGCACCGAATGTATATCTCGCACAGCGCACACGACGTATTCTGCGCATCGTCCGTAAACGAATGACAGAAACCACGCAATAGCAGCAATCATCCGAAACGCTCCTCTTTTGCCGAGCGAAAGAATCCGTTTACGGCTTGACGATTTATATCCCTGCCTCCCCTGAATTGGATGCCGGGAAGGCATTGCATCCCGTCTCCCGCAGGTTTCCATCTCGGGACCAATCTCCCTCGGCACCCGCCGCATTTGAGGAAAACAATCGGGGCAGCTTATTAAAAACTGCCCCGATACATCCATTCCTCTACACAAAGCTCGCATCCTCATCGGATTTTCAGATATCGTCCGTCAGGAATTCGAATCCGAGACGTTTTGCCGTCTGCAATTTTGAATTCTCGATCTTCGTATTGAACTGTTCCACGCTGACCCCTTTGACCGTTTCATAGGGCGGAACCAACAAATCGAATTTCAGCGAATAGTAGATTGCAGTCTCCAGGATCTCGATCAAAGCCTCCCGATCGATCTGTCTCGACCCGAACCGGTCGCTCCGCATCGAAGTCTGGCGTTTCCCCTCTACGAAATACTGCATCTGCCGGTTGATGAAAATACGCCCGATCAAATAGCCCTCATCCGTCGCACGATTGTATTTGAAGGAATCTGCCAGAAAATTGAATATATTGATGACCCCGCAATACGAATTATCTTTATCCTGCTGAACATAGGGATTCTGCCATATAGCATGTTCCCGATGAAATTCGAAAACATTGGTGTGCATCGTGAAAATCAGCATGTCGCCCGCCACCTGGATCTGCGCCTCAAATTTGCCCCGATCGCGGTATTCGATGCGAATCCGTTTATCGATCTTTTCGTCCAGTTCTTCGTCGATCTCCGTCGAAAGTTCATGAAGGGTCTCTTTCAAGAGATTGAATACGGAAAACGTGTTGTCGAACACTCGCTGTTTGAGATTCGACTTGTGTGTCAACGTCTCTAAAATTTTCTTCCTCAATTCAGCATCTGCTGCGTCCATAACGGTTTTATGTTGATTCTACAATAGTTTGATCTGCGCTCCCTCGGGGAGTGGCATATCGCCCTGCGAACGTTTGTATCCATTTATGCCGGCAAGTTTCTTGAGACGGATACCGTACTCCTGGGACAACGAACGCAACGTTTGATGTCCGACCGTCCGGTGCATGTCCGCCCCGCCGGAAAAAGCATTGCGTTTCGGTTCTGCATAGATGAATTCGCCCTCCGTCGGGAAAGCCGATGAAGAGGCATCGTTGTACCGCCGCAACCTCTTTTCGGGAATACCCAACAACCGCGCAAGTGACGAATAGGTATCATCCGCCCGAGCCACCAGACACAAAACCCCATTGTTACGGAAAATACCGCGACCACCTATCGAATAGACCGATACCTCGTAATTGTCAATGTCGACTTTTTCGACAGCAACAGTTTCGGCAACTTGCGGGCCGGATTCTACTTTCCCCGGGACATAGTTACCCGCAGCCACATAGGAAGGCACCTCTCCTTCATCGAACAGATAAAGTTCATAATCGTCGATGATCCGAATCAACTGTTGCGCATAGTGGGGATTCGTCGCATAACCCGCCGCTTTCAAACCGTGGGCCCACCCCCTGTAGTCGGTCGGTTTGAGCGTAAAGAGTTTCGCATAACGGGGACTCTCGACCAGAAATTTCGAATGATCGGCATAAGATTCTGCAACCGAACGGTATTTGCGAAAACATTCGCCCTTGGCATCGTCATCATACCTTACCGTATCGCCGGTCCAGTACGATTTGCATTTGATCCCGAAATGGTTGTTCGACCGACGGGCCAGTTCACTGTTTCCGTATTGTGATTCGAGAATACCCTGAGCCAATTTTATACTGGCCGGAATTCCATACCGTTGCTGCTGTTCTACAGCCAACGGTGCGTAGGTGGCGATATACTCTTCCCGCGTAATCTCCTGTTGGGCGACTGCGCTCCCTGATACGAACACGGAGGCAAGCAACATAACGTATCGGACGAATGTTTTCATCTCTCTCTTTTCACTCACCGGGCAAAGATAGTGAAAAATTGCGATTCACACCTCCCTCCGGACTCTTTTACGACAAAGCTGTCGGAAAAATTTGCAAATAAGACAAAATATTGTAGTTTTGTCCGAATTCAAAACCACACATGTAGCGAATATGTTTACCGAAGACGCAAACAAGATTTTCGAACGAACGATCGCCGACTATCACAATTACGACAACGTCGACCAACCCGTAGCCAATCCTTTCACTCCGGGAACCATCGAACACCTGCTTTACCTGAAAAACTGGATCGATACCGTACAATGGCACCTGGAGGATATTATCCGCGATCCCAACATCGATCCCGTCGAAGCCCTGAAAATAAAACGACGCATAGATGCATCGAATCAGGAACGAACCGACATGGTCGAATATATCGACAGTTATCTGATGGAAAAATATAAGGATATCGTGCCACAGGCCGACGCCCGAATCAACACCGAAACACCGGCATGGGCCATCGACCGCCTCTCGATTCTCGCCTTGAAAATCTATCACATGCAGCAAGAGGTGCTGCGAGAGAATGCTGAACAGGCCCACAGAGAGGCCTGCCGCAAGAAACTCGATGTATTGCTCAATCAACGGGCCGACCTGTCGATCGCCATCGAAGAACTGATCGAAGATATCGAAGCCGGACGCAAATACATGAAAACCTACAAACAGATGAAAATGTACAACGATCCGGCGCTCAACCCCGTACTGTACAAAAAATAGAGCCCGACGATTGAACCGACACAATAAATTTACAAACCGATACGTAATCGGGATCAGAGGAAAGTCGTAACACGACACGACCGGTGGACAAAACAAGAAAGCAAGACTTTCGTCGCTAACGAATCTGCACGAAACGGGAATTCCGCCAGGGACAGATCGCAATGCAAGAAAAGGGAATCGGGCCAGATGAGGTATCGACGATGGAACGTATGAGAAAGATGGGACGCAAGAAAAAAGAGATAGACCACATCCTTGTCATCCGCCTTTCGGCAATGGGTGATGTAGCAATGACCGCCCCGGTACTCGATGCATTGCGTCGAGCCTATCCCCATCTTCGGATCACAATGGTGACCCGCCCGCTTTTCAAACCGTTTTTCAGGGATATCCCGCAGCTGGAATTCATCGACTTCGATCCGAACAAACGACACAAAGGATTTCCCGGTCTGTTTCGTCTGGCAACCGACATCCGACGATCCGGAATTCAGGCTGCAGCCGACCTGCACGATGTACTCCGCACCAAAGTAGTACGTACCCTGTTGTGGTTGGCCGGATGCCGCATAAGCGTCATAGACAAGGGACGTACCGAAAAAAAAGAGTTGACACGGCGTCTGTTGCGAAAACTCTCTCCTCTGAAAACCACCCCGGAACGTTACAGGGAAACTTTTGAACGACTCGGCTTCGTATTCTCCCTTCCCAACACCATGACTCATCGAGACGCTCCTCTGCCCGAAGCAATCGCACGCAAAACAGGTCCCCGAAGGGGATTTTGGATCGGGGTGGCTCCTTTTGCAAAACATAAGGGGAAAATATATCCAATCCCTCTGTCAGACAAATTATTATCATTATTGAACGACCGGTATGACCGTATTTTCATATTCGGCGGTGGCCGATACGAAAAAGAGTTTGCCGAAGGGATGGAAAAACGTTACGACAGGGTTATTTCAGCCATCGGATGTCTCTCGCTCGGCCAGGAGATGGATTTGATCGCTTCGCTCGATGTCATCGTCACAATGGATTCATCTTCCATGCATATGGCATCCCTGGTAGGTACACCGGCCGTCTCCGTATGGGGAGCAACCCACCCGTATGCCGGTTTCTATGGATTCGGTCAACGTCCGGATTTGGCCGTACAACTCGATCTGCCCTGTCGCCCCTGCTCGGTATACGGGGAGAAAGAGTGTATTTTCCATGACTACCGTTGTCTGAAAAACATCCCTCCTGAAATGATCGCAGATAAAGTGGCTGCCGTATTGGCCGGACAGGGAGGGAAAAACGACTCCCTGGCATCCGATACCGCTTCCTCCGGGAAACACTGAATCACCTCAACCGATCATTCTCCTCGCGCCTCGCTTCATCCGCAGGAAGACCTCAATGAGTCATCTCCACATGTCCCCCGATAACGATCTCACCCTTATGTGCTGGATACCACGACTGATCATGGTCATCTCTTCCTTGCCGTAAAATACGGCCCTGATAAATATAGATTGTGCCGGACAAACCGCAATACCACAGGACCGGACATGTCGGTGGACAAAATCACGACACCAATACCTCGATTTCCGACAAAGCCATGGGAATCACATCGCACCCCGGGATTCCGGTGGGAAGAACCAGGAAAAGATGATCCTCCTCCCGTTTCTTATCCTGAGCGATCACCTCGCACAACCGTCTTACTTCGACAGGCGACTCAACAGGCAATCCCAACCGTTCCAGCACCGATACGATCCGCCGGGCATCGGCTTCATCAAGTTTTCCGGCACGCACAGCCGCGCGTGAAACGATTGCCAAACCAGCCGCCACTGCCTCGCCGTGAGAACAGGCACGGGAACACTTTTCGATAGCATGTGCAAACGTATGGCCCAAATTGAGTTTTCGCCGCTCACCGGCCTCCCGCTCATCACGTGCCACTACATCGGCTTTAACCCGTATGGCTCGCGCCACAATCTTCTGCAAAAGTTCGTGGTCGTTCCTAAGCCCGTCGTAACTATGCGTTTCCAGCAGTTCGAACAATGTCCGATCGGCTATGATACCGGCTTTCACGATCTCGGAAAGACCGGCCCGAAACTCCCGTTCGGGTAATGTGTCGAGCATGGAAATATCGCATACCACAAATTCCGGTTGATTGAAAACCCCAACGATATTTTTGAATCCGTCCAGATTTACGCCGTTTTTGCCACCGACGCTCGCATCTACTTGCGCCAACAAGGTTGTCGCTACAAACCCGAAACGAATGCCGCGCATGTAAGTCGATGCGGCAAATCCCGTAATATCGGTAACAATACCTCCTCCTATTCCCAGCAAAAAGGTTTTGCGGTCAGCACCCATTTCGAGCAACCGGCGCCACAAAAACACCAGCGTATCGGGACTCTTATGGGTCTCCCCCTCTTCGAGAAGAACATACTCATAGCCACCGATCAAATCCCGATGGTAACGATACACCGTGGAATCGCTTACCACAATGACACGACCTTCGGGTAACAACCGATTCAAGTTCTCCTTCGCTCCCCCGATGACCACCCTGGAATCGGCACCCCGCTCCCGCGGCACGAAAACTGTCTCGCCCATAATTCCACAGCATAAAATAACGAACAAAGATAATGTTATTTCCGCGATTTATTTCTACCTTTGCGGGTCAAAAAAGTTTTCCCGGATGCAAAAACTACGCAATATCGCAATCATCGCGCATGTAGACCACGGCAAAACCACACTGGTCGACAAAATGATTCTCCAAGGTCATCTTTTCAGAAACAATGCCGCCCCTGGCGAACTGATCATGGATAACAACGATCTGGAACGGGAACGGGGAATCACAATTCTGTCAAAGAATGTTTCGGTCATCTATAAGGACTACAAAATCAACATCATCGACACACCGGGACACTCCGATTTCGGAGGCGAGGTGGAACGTGTGCTCAACATGGCCGACGGGGTCCTTTTGCTCGTGGATGCATTCGAAGGGACTATGCCGCAAACACGTTTTGTCCTGCAGAAGGCCCTCGCGCTCGGCAAAAAACCGATCGTCGTAATCAACAAGGTCGATAAACCGAATTGCCGACCAGAATTTGTTAACGAACAGGTTTTCGACCTGATGTTCTCGCTCAATGCCACCGAAGAACAACTCGATTACCGCACAATCTACGGCAGCGCCAAACAGGGTTGGATGTCTCACAAATGGAAAGAGCCTACAACCGACATCACCCCCTTGCTCGATGCCATCATCGACGACATTCCGGCTCCGGAAGTTAAAGAAGGTACGCCCCAACTGCTGATCACTTCACTCGAATATTCCCCTTATGTAGGTCGTATCGCCGTTGGGAAACTTACCCGAGGGACCCTCCGCTCGGGCATGAATGTCACATTGGCCAAACGCGACGGCGTCACGATGATAAAAAGCAAAATCAAGGACCTGATGGTCTTCGAAGGGCTGGGAAAAACCAAAGTGGACGAAGTTCAATGCGGAGAAATCTGTGCATTGGTCGGTATCGACGGTTTCGAAATCGGCGATACGGTCTGCGATTACGAAAACCCCGAACCACTCGAACCGATCGCCATCGACGAACCGACAATGAGTATGCTGTTTACCATCAACGATTCGCCTTTCTACGGCCGGGACGGCAAATATGTTACATCCCGACATATCAAAGAACGTTTGGAACGCGAATTGGAAAAAAACCTGGCCTTGCGTGTCGAACCCGGAGAAACGGCCGACAGTTTCATCGTCTACGGTCGAGGCGTACTTCATCTTTCGGTCCTGATCGAGACCATGCGCCGCGAAGGGTACGAACTACAAGTGGGACAACCTCGTGTCATCATCAAGGAGATCGACGGCAAATCGTGCGAACCGATCGAAGAACTGACCATCGACGTTCCGGAAGAGTTCTCCGGCAAAACGATCGAAATGACCACCAAACGCAAAGGGGCCCTGCTAAACATGACCTCCAACGGCGACCGTGTACGACTCGAATTCGAAATACCCTCGCGCGGCATCATCGGCTTGCGAAGCAACCTGCTTACAGCTACGGCCGGAGAGGCTGTCATGGCCCATCGGCTCAAAGGGTTCGAACCCTACAAAGGAGAAATCGAAATGCGTACGAATGGATCTTTGATCGCCATGGAAACCGGCCAAGCCTACGCCTATGCCATCAATAAACTTCAGGACAGGGGTCGTTTCTTCGTATCGCCCGGCGACGAGATCTATTGCGGTCAGGTCGTAGGTGAAAGTACCCGCGAAGGAGACATTACCATCAACCTCACCAAATCCAAAAAGTTGACCAACATGCGGGCCAGTGGTTCGGATGAAAAAACGAATATCGCACCGCCCGTCATTTTCTCCTTGGAGGAGGCTCTGGAGTATATCAAAGAGGATGAATACGTCGAAGTGACCCCGAAAGCGATGCGTCTGCGCAAAATACTGCTCAACGAAACCGACCGCAAACGTGCGGCAAAATAGCTGCTTTCAGTTTGCATGAATCGCAGATATTAGCAAAGCCCTCCTTCGGAACAACCCGAGGAGGACTTTGTAAATACCTGGTATCGTGGCATAAAACTTCTTCCTGTTCATACAACGCATAGCCGTACGCTCTTCCATCCCTTCATCCGGTCACGGAAAAATCGCTGTTCGCATATTGAATTTACAGAAATATGTGTATCTTTCGTGCACGAACCTTAAATTTTCAATCCATGAAATTTTTCATCGATACAGCCAACCTCGACCAGATCCGCGAGGCCCATTTGCTCGGCGTACTCGACGGCGTAACCACTAACCCATCCCTGATGGCCCGTGAAGGAATCAAGGGAACCGACAACCAATACCGGCACTATGTCGAAATATGCCGTATCGCCGGCGGTGACGTGAGTGCCGAAGTCATCGCTACGGATTTCGAAGGCATGATCCGTGAAGGGGAAACACTCGCCGGACTCGATCCGCATATCGTCGTAAAATTGCCATGTACGGCAGACGGTATCCGTGCCGTCAAATATTTCTCCGGGAAAGGTATCCGAACCAACTGCACCCTGGTATTTTCCGTCGGACAGGCATTGTTGGCTGCCAAAGCCGGAGCCACCTATGTCTCTCCTTTCGTGGGACGACTGGACGACATATGCGAGGACGGGGTCGCTTTGGTTGCCGACATTGTCAAAATGTATCGCTATTACGGCTATACGACACAGGTACTTGCCGCCTCGATCCGAAACACGAAACACATCATTGAATGCATGAAAGCCGGAGCGGATGTAGCCACCTCGCCGCTTGCGGCAATCAAGGGACTGTTGAACCATCCCCTGACCGACGCAGGCTTGCAAAAGTTCCTCTCCGACTATCATAAGGTCAACGGCTGACACATCCCTCGACACCCCATTGACAGGAAGGCGGGCAACAAAAAATCATCTATGAAAAAAGAGAAGACCTTCGAAACATATCAACATGCTCATTATCTAAAAATGAAAACATTCAATCCGAAATTCTCAATCATTCTGCTCTTCATACTGACGGTTATCACACTGTCTGCATATGGGTGTAACAGGGGTTCATCATGGGGCGACTGGACACCCGACAACAGAACCGACGACGATGACTGCCGACCCGTCGAGATTACCGACGAATTGGTCGAAACGGCACGCATCCCTTCGCAAATGAGAACCCGTGCAATCGATTTTCGCCAGAACATGTTGTCTCAAAACGATACCACCCGTAACAGCATATATGTATACTCAGCCACGATGAAGGCCTATCTCGACGCACCGGAAGTTCTCGCAGCGCGGATAGCCGTTCTCGGTTTCAAAGACGTATATCTGAGCACAGGCAAAGCGGCCATAGACGGAAGCGACGAAAACGGATATGCCTGGACTCGCCGTTTCATCGCAGCCCTGACCGGATATGGGATCAAAGCATACGCCCTGCGACTTTCCGATACGTCGATCTTTGCCGACAAGTCGAAAGTCGATGCAGATGTCGCATTGGTAAAAAACTACAACGCACAGGTAAACTCGAATGAACGTTATGCCGGTATCTCCGCCGACCTGGAACCCCATGTGCTCAAAGAGGGCAAAGTTCCGGAAGGCGTACCTTATACCTGGAACAGCGAGACCAATTACGGCATCGGAAAAGACAACGACAACCTCGTAAGAATCACCATTGAAAGGCTTTCCGATGCGGGCAACCTGCTGCATCCTTCACTCAAACTGTGCGAAGCCATTTTCACCAGTTTCCAGTCAAAGTACGACGCCGGGGAGCTTTCCTGGGGAGATACGCCTCAGTTCCTGGAATGTTGCGACTGGGTCATGGTCATGGCCTACAACAACAAAATGGAAACGATCTGGCGATACAGTGTACCGGCACTCTCGGCATCGGAGAAGCCGAGAAGCGTCAGTATATGCGTAAAAACTGCTCTCAATTCCAGCGGTGGTTCTTCGTCTACACTTCAGTCCAAAAATTGGGACTACCTGTTAGAAACATTGCGGTTCCTGCGCGACTCAGGCATTGAATACCCCTCCTTCAGGGGAATCGATTTCTTTCATTACGAAGGACTCGAAACCATGTGGGAAAGGGAAGATACGGAATAGGCCACCCGTGACAAGGTTCCGCGACAAAGGCAATCCTTTTGCAATCAAACATACGACGGCGAACACACAACGCGTCCCCACAGGCTACCGCGGAGGCTGGAACCCCGGAAACGAAAAGCTACGCATGCACCCTTTGGACCAGAATCGTCCGTCGAACACGGGAAAGCCTACGAAACAGCCCGGGCAACAGCAAGGCGACTATGAAAAGACTGGAAACGAATACTGCCGGGAAGCAGGTCTAACCCAAAGAATATCCCTTGCGGGAAAACAAGATGTGAAACGACAGCGTACCCGGTGAAGCACTCCAGGCTGTAAAAGGCCGATACATCAATGGAACCGTACGACCGTTATCCCTGCACCGCCGAGATCGACATGTTCGTCGGCAATCTCGGCAATCTCACTCACCCCACGCAAATAGCGCCGGATCTCCTCTTTCAATGCTCCGGTGCCCTTACCGTGCAAGATACGCACCTCATCGGCTCCCATCATCAAGGCATCGTCAATAAAATCCCGAACGCATTCCAACGCCTCAACCACTCGCATGCCACGCACATCGACCTGACGCTTAAAGTTCAACTTGCGGGCCGCAATATCGACACTGACTACCGTACGCGGCGCTACCGGACGGGTCTGTCGCTTATACTCCGAATTGGATATGGGCTCCAATCGGTCACAGGCAACAGAAGTCAGAATCTGACCGATGGCTACCGTGGCTTTTTTACCCTTCATTGCTATCACCTCTCCGACACCATCCTGTCCGATAATGCGTACCTTCACTCCCACGGCCAATACCGGTCTCTCCGGTTCGGCCTCCTGCACCGTCCCCTTTCCCCCGCTCTTGAGCTTCCTTTCGGCTCTTTTCCGCTGCCGTTCGGCCACGCGCTCCATTTCCCGATCGATCCGCTCTTCCCGTACGACATCCTGTACGGCACGTTGTTCCACTTCCCCACGGAACTCTTCCAGTTCATGGCGGACCAAACGGGTTTTCTCCTTTTCAGCCTGCGACTCCCGAATGGTTCGTATCGTATTCTCGATTCGCCGGTTCGCCTCGGCCAATAAACGATCCGCCTCGGCTTTGGCCTCCTGTATAATTCGAGTGCGTTCCTGTTTGATGGCGGCCAACTGCTCGCCGTAATTCTGTTCCAACTCCTCGACCTTCCTGTCGGCAATACGTATTCGGTCGCGCTTCTGTTCCCAGTACCTGCGATCCCGCGCAATCTCCCGCAACTGCCGCTCCAAATTGATATGATCTGTACCCGCCTTCTCCGAAGCTGACCGGATAATCTCTTCGGGCAATCCAATCTTGCGGGCAATCTCCACAGCGAAAGAACTGCCGGGCCGCCCCATCTCAAGACGAAACATCGGACGGATGTTCTGAACATCGAACATCATGGCCCCGTTGACAATCCCCGCATGATTCGACGCAAAATACTTAACGTTGGAATAGTGGGTGGTTATCACACCGTAGACACCATGCTCCACAAATCGCTCCAAAATCGATTCGGCTATCGCTCCCCCGATAATCGGTTCAGTACCCGAACCGAATTCGTCGATCAACACCAACGAACGGGAACCGGCTCCGGCCAACATCCGTTTCATATTCAACAAATGAGAACTGTATGTACTCAAATCGTTGTCGATGGACTGTTCATCTCCTATGTCGATAAAAAGTGTATCAAACATCGGAAATTCGGAATTCTCCCCGCATGGAACCAAGAATCCGCACTGCAGCATATATTGTAACAGCCCTACCGTTTTCAAACATACCGACTTGCCGCCTGCATTGGGACCCGAAATAACCAATATCCGATGTTCCGGGTCGAGTGTCAGATCGAGAGGGACAACCTCGCGCCCCTCTTTGGCGAGTGTCTGCTTCAACAACGGATGGCAGGCTGAACGCAGATTCAGCCTGCCATCATCCGACAGAATCGGCTTGACACAATCGTTCTTCAATGCCCAACGCGCTTTCGCCCGAATCTTGTCGATTTCGGCAAGATAGCGTCCGGCCCGTGCAATTCCCTCGCTGTCGGGGCGAATAGATTCAGTAAACACTGTCAGAATCCGTACGATCTCACGACGCTCGGCGTATTCCAATTCCTTGAGTTCGTTGTTGATCTCGACGACCTCTACCGGCTCAATATAAAACGTCTTACCCGTGGCCGATTCATCATGAACGAATCCGCTTATTTTCCTCTTGTTGACTGCCGGAACCGGAATCACGGAACGACCGTCACGGACCGAAACGGTTGCATCCGCATCGACATATCCTGCATTTCTGGCCTGAGTCAGCACAGCCTGAAGACGCTTCGCTACCTGACCCTCCCGTTCGCGAATCGTACGGCGCAACGAGTACAGTTCGGGGGATGCACTATCTTTCACCTTCCCAAAACGATCGATCAACGAATCTATGTGGTTGATGATGGCGGGAAAAGCATCCACGCCTTCCGAAATTCGTTTCAATACGGGATATTGTTCGTCGGAACGGGCATTAAAAAACCTTACGACCTCATTGACCGATTGCAAACCGCGTCGCAGCTCGATCAGTTCTTCGATCTCCAGAAAAGTCCCGGCAATCTCCACTCGTCGGGCAATCGGTTCCAAATCGCAAAATTCCTCTTTTGGGAAATCGCCCTCCATCATCAAGGCTGTCCGTAACTCATCGCATGCCCTTAAACGGCGTTCCACCTCTTCGAACGAGTCCGTAAAAAGCTCTTCGGCCAACATCCTGCGTCCCCCCTGTGTGGTACACAACTCCTCCACCTGAAGACGTATGCGGTCGAAACCGCTTTTCTGTTCAAAATTATCCGGATATGTCATGAATTCAAAACTCCTGGTTCCGATGATCGGACCCCTTCACAGGCCGAACTGCCGAAAGCGGTTTCGACCGCATATGCATGGAACCGACGATTCCTCCCACTATCACAATGAAAGCGAACAGGTTTACTGCAGACCCAGGGCAACATACCGCAAGCAGACATGACTCCAGTCCGTCGGTTTCCGGACCCTTCCAGATCAAACACCCTGCAAAAACACGATGACAGCTGAACCGTATCGGAATACATCGCCTCCTCCGAAATATCAACGATTCTTTTTCCCTCCTCCAAAAACCGAAAAATGGAGATACCGACGAGGATTGTTGCGAATATCCTCGAGCAGGAGGGAAAGATTGGCACTGGCCGACGTAAGCGAGTCGTAGAGCGCAGTGTCATTCACCAGTTTACCCACCGTACCTTCACCACTATCGATTTTGCCAACTGTGCTGTTAAGACGCCCGAGCGACGCTTCCAACTCATCCACCAACGCACCAAGGTCCGCCAGGCGCAACGAGTCCGTAATACTCTCCAGATTGGTCAGCGTGCCGTCTATCTTACCTGAATTATCGGCCAGCATGGAAGATATTCTGTCAAGATTGTCGATGATATTCCGCACGTTATCCGCTTCATCGACAAGGATTCCACGCACCACTCCCGACATCGCATCCAGGTTTTCCACTGTCTGACGAATATTTTCCCCGTTGTCAGCCAACAAAGCATTGATATTCTCCAACGTAACAGTTAAATTGTCCACAACGATCTTGGCACGCTGCTTGAAAAATTCCAATTCCGATCCGGCAACATCCAAAAAATCGGTCTCCTCTTCCGATTCGATCTGGTCACCACTCTTCAAATAGACCTGCGAATCTCCGTAATCGATCCTCACAGCCTTCCCTCCGATAAACCCATTGGTGAAAATTCGGGCCACCGAATTATCCGGAATCTCATACTTCGATTTGACGTTCAAAGCCAAACGTACCTGTTCACTCTGTTCCGGGTCATAACTGATATCGCTGACCAGCCCCACTTTTACACCACGAACTATCACAGGCGAAGAGAGTTGAATACCACTTACGTTATCGTAATAGGCATAATAGGTTTTGTTCCGGTTGAACGCACCGCGCCCCTTGAGGAAATTCACGCCCCAATAAAAGCACAACAGCATAGCCAGCCCGAAGATTCCAATTTTTACCTCTTTTTTCATCGATACCTCCTCTTTTCGTGTATTATCGCTTTGAGGCTTGCTGCTTACGACGCGCCTCGGCTACGGGAATCTGCTCATCCCCTTCAAATGCCACCACGAAAGCGTCTTTAAAATCTTTCCGTGCCTGAGCCTGAAGTCTCACGGCCTCATCGTAACTCGCAACCCCGCCGACAAAATATTTGTAACCGCCCGCAGACGCCTTTTTCTCGATCACTTTTCCTCTGAACGACTTGAAGCGGTTGCTCTTCGGATCGGTACGTGACGACAACGTACACAATTGTACGTAGAAACGAATCTCCTTCCCGACCGTACTCTTTCCGGATGATGCTCCTTCCGCGCCAGAACCTGTCGCCTCTCCATCCTCTTTGAGGAGAATTACATTGGCCCTTCCCTCCACCTTGCTCTTGTACTCACTGAAAGCATTGAAAAGCGATTTGGCCAACACATTCTGACCCGCATCGGACGTAATATACTTACGATCCTTCTCATTGGTAATGAACCCCATCTCCGTCAACACACTCGGCATTGCCGTCCTCCACAATACCAAAAACGGACCATGCGATGCCCCCCGATCCTTCATCGGGGTATTTTGGGTATAGTGACGCTGAATGGCCTCTGCAAACATCATGCTCTGGTCCATGTAGGCGAACTGCATGAGAGAAAAAATAATGTAACTCTCCGGCGACCCGGGAATATAACCCTGATACTTCGTCGTATAATCTTCCTCGTAACTGACCACGTCGTTTTCCTTCATGGCCACCTCCAGATTCTTGTTGCTCTTGTCGTTACCCATAACAAAAGTCTGGGTCCCGTTCGCCGAAGCCCCCTGATCCGTTGCATTGACATGAATGGAGAGAAAAAGATCGGCTCCCGCCTTATTGGCAATATCGCCGCGCGTACCCAACTCAACTTCCTTATCCGTACTGCGCGTATAGATCACCTCAACCTCCGGATAGTTCTTACGAATCAATTCACCCAACTTCAACGCTACCTTCAGATTGATGTCCTTCTCCTGAATATTCTTAAAACAGGTCCCCGGGTCCCTACCTCCATGACCGGGATCAATCACTATCTTCCCGACCTTCGCCTGCCTCGAAGACGAATCATCCTGCCCACACAACATCGCCGGCATACAAAGCGTTATAAGCAAATAACAATACAAAGAAACTTTCATCGCGCCAAAAGTGAGGATATGCTTTTTTTTAACTATTTTTGTGGGCGAAAACGGGTCCGGACCGCTTACGGAGTTCAATTTTTCCGTTTTTGCCGACTCGTCGGCAAAGATAATGAAATTTTGACGAATTTTGAATAAACACGCCTTAAAATACACGCTCATTCTCTTCGCCGTGTTTGCGGTTTTCTGTTCGATGTTCGCAACGAACCGGCCGTCCGGGACGGATCGTCCCGTTCCATCGTTCGCCGAAGATCAGGTTGCCGATTCGTCGGCCGATACTTCCGTACGCAACCCCAAAACCGACCGCCGGGGAAAAAGCACAGAAACCCGAAATGCTAAAAAAAATACGGAACGACTCACAAAAGAGAAAAAAAGAAACGAACGACAGGCTGTTTCCCCCGCCAAATCCACAGCGGTTATCGATTCCCTGCTCACTACAGATGAATCTTCCCGAGAGAAAACACTTCCGGCCGACTCCTCCCGTCGGGATTCCTCCGGACTCCCCCTCCCGGCCGCAACCCCCGACTCCATTGCCAGAGACTCCTCCGCTGCCGACTCCTTGCGCAAACCAAGCAGTTTCCTCGACGATATCATCAGCGGAAGCAATACCGATTCACTGGTTTACAAAGTCAAGGAAAAAACAGTCTACATCTATCGGGAGGGCGATATCAACTACCAGACAATGAACATGAAAGCCGATTTCATGCGCATCGAAATGGATACAAAACAACTCTACGCATATGGCATCACCGATTCGCTCGGAAACAAGTCAAGACCCGAATTCACCGATGACGGCAAGCCATATACGATGGATACCATCAGTTACAACATCGATACGAAAAAAGCAAAGATTAAGGGCATAGCCACACAGGAAGGCGAGGGATTTCTGATCGGAAACGATGTGAAACGACTGCCGGACAACACGATCAACATCCGTTCCGGCAAATACACCACATGCGACCAAACCGACCACCCTCACTTCTACCTGAGCATGCAAAAAGCCAAGGTGATCCCCGGGAAAAAGGTCGTTACGGGACCGGCATACCTGATCATGGAAGATGTGCCGATCTATTTTCTCGGTATCCCCGAGGGCTTTTTCCCAATGACCAGCGGCCGTTCTTCAGGCTTCATCGTACCTTCATACGGAGAAGAATACGTAAAGGGATTTTTCCTGCGTGACGGAGGGTATTATTTTGCATTCAACGATTACATGGACATGACGTTGCTCGGCGGAATCTATACCCTCGGATCATGGGAAGCCTCCGTCAGTTCCCGCTACCTCAAACGTTACAAGTACCAGGGAAACCTGAGTGCCCGATATTCAAAAGACATCATTGGCGAAAAGGGCTCCGAGGACTACATGAATACGGGAAGTTTCCAAATTACATGGACCCATACGCAAGATCCGAAATTCCGTCCCAACTCCACTTTCTCGGCCAGCGTAAACCTCTCTTCGAGCGGTTATGCCAAGTACGGGTCCACAACCATGCAGGACTACCTGAATACCCAGACCAACTCGTCGATCTCCTATTCCAAAACATGGGTCGGTACCCCGTTCTCCCTCTCGACGAACCTGCAACATTCACAAAACTCCAGCGATACGACCGTATCGCTCAGCCTGCCCAACGTGGTCATC
>CASDWR010000251.1 GCA_949284665.1 uncultured Rikenellaceae bacterium
ATCCAGAATACGACAGGGAACGTATTGATCAACAAGACTCCCGCAATGCTGACCCACGTGGACCACATCGAAGAAAAACTGATAATCGGAACCAATGCCGAACGCAATTCCAACGGGGCATAAGCCCGTGCATGCTGGACGGCATGACCGCACTCATGAGCCGCTACTGCCGCAGCCGAGACACTGGGATTGTCATAAACACTTTCACTCAAATTCACCGTTTTGGTCTTGGGATTGTAATGATCGGTAAGATGACCTGGCGTGGAAACTACCTTCACGTCATAAATACCATTATCCCGAAGCATTTTTTCGGCCACTTCCCGCCCCGTCAAACCTCCCGGAAAACGAATTTGGGAATATTTTCTGAATACGGATTGCAAACGTGCCTGTACGATAAATCCGAGAATTCCTATCACGATGATCGCGATCCAGGCCGGATTGATTTGATATGCCATAATTTTTATAAACTATAATGATTCACCGAATAGAACGCATCGTTTACACAACTATTGTGCGAAATGCAAACGATTCCGCCACTATTTCCGCACAATATAATAAGAATTCGCCTGAGAAGCGGGGGTGATGATCACTTCATTGATGCTCACGTGGGCAGGTTGGCGTACCGCCCATAAAATCGTTTCGGCGATATCTTCGCCCCGAAGCGGCTCGTATCCGGCATATACCTTGTCTGCAGCCTCCTTATCGCCATGAAAACGGATGAGTGAAAATTCGGTTTCCACCTTGCCCGGACGAATCTCGGTCACTTTGACTCCTGTCCCCAACAAATCGATACGCATCGTTTCGCTCAAGGCATGTACGGCATGCTTGGTCGCACAATAGACATTGCCGCATTCGTATGGTTCGGTACCCGCTGTGGAACCGATATTGACAATGTGACCATGTCCCTGAGCAACCATACGCTCAGCTACAATGCGAGATATGTAGAGCACCCCTTTGATATTGGTATCGATCACCTCTTCCCAGTTGTTTACATCTCCGCTCTGAAAATGGACAAAGTCGGAAGCCATTCCCGCATTATTCACCAAAATATCGATCTGTCGGAACTTCTCCGGCAGCGACTCGAGCGCAGCCTGACAACTTTGCCGCTCCTTGATATCGAAACATAGCACGTGGACCGACACTCCATGATCCTCCTTCAACTCCTGTTTGAGTTGCTTGAGTCTCTCAGCTCGTCGACCGGTGATAATCAGATCATAACCCTCTTCCGCGAAAATCCTCGCGGTAGCCTCGCCGATCCCGGAAGTCGCTCCCGTTACTAAAACTACCTGTTTCATAATTGTGCCGTAAATTTATGCAAAACTACTAAATTTTACGTTACTTTGCATCACCATCTCTGATTTTGCTCTCGGATGTCCCGTAAGAAGATCGAAATATTCATCGCAAGACGCATCTCCTCGCAACGCGGAGAGACAAAAAACGTAATGATCCGTATCGCGGTCGCTACGATAGCCGTCGGCATGGCCGTCATGATTCTGGCAATGGCCGTCATTCGGGGATTCCGTGAAGAGATCACCAATACATTGAGCGGATTCGGGTCCCATGTAAGAGTAGTGAGTCTCGATGCCGGCAGTTCGTTCGAGTCGTCCCCCGTCCGATACGATACGACGCTGATCCGAAGTTTCCGTACCATCCCTCACCTCTATTCCGTATTCCCTTATGCCGTTAAAGGCGGTATCATCAAGACGTCCGAAGCAATTCAGGGAGTCATGTTGAAAGGGGTCCCGGACGGTTACGACTTCTCATTCTTCACCGACAACCTGCTGGAAGGCAACCTGCCGAGGATAGGCGATTCCGTACGACGGAAAGATCTGCTCATCTCTCGCAAGACAGCCGACCTGCTCTCTCTCAAAACGGGTGACCGGGTCGAGTTGCTCTTTGTCAGCGATGCGCTGCCCGTGCGGCGCGATCTATTTCAGATTTGCGGAATCTTTGCCTCGGGCATGGACGAACTGGACAAAACGATTACCCTTACCGACATCCGGAACGTCCAACGCCTCAATGGCTGGGACACCGACCAAATCACGGGATATGAAATCATGACCGATCGTTTCGACCGTCTGGAGGAGGTCACCGAAGCCCTCTACGAAAAAACCGTAGACCCGACAATCTCCCCGGACCAAATGCTCAAGGTCGAAGATATCGTTTCACTCAATCCGAACATATTCGACTGGTTACGGGCACACAACGTCAACGCCGCCGTCATTATCGTCATCATGTTGCTCGTGGCACTGCTCAACATGATTTCCGCCTTGCTCATCATTCTGCTCGAAAAAACCGCCATGATCGGCACGCTTAAAGCTCTCGGGATGCGAAACCGTCCCATACGACGGATTTTCCTGCTTCGGTCGCTCCGTATCATCCTCTACGGACTTCTGTGGGGAAATCTTGTCGGCCTGTCGCTCGCACTATTGCAAAAATACACCCACTTGGTAAAACTCGACAGTTCGGGCTACATGCTCTCCGAAGTGCCCGTCTCTCTTCAGGCAGGCTGGTGGATCGAACTCAATATCGGGGTTCCACTGGTTATTCTTACCCTGTTGATGATTCCGGTCATGGCCGTTTCGCGCATCACCCCTGAAAAAACGATTCGCTACCAATGACAAACAGCGACAATCTGCTCCCTGGATCCAAGAAAAAAAGGGTCCGCGACATGTTCGATGCTATTGCACCACGCTACGATCTGTTGAACCATCTGTTGTCCTTCAACATCGATCGCCGATGGCGACGTCGAACGGTTCGGATGGCCAAGCAGGTCGGACCGTCCGATATCCTCGACATGGCTACCGGAACGGGCGATCTGGCGATCGATCTTGCCAGACACCTTCCCATGGCCCATATCACCGGAATCGACATTTCGGACAAGATGCTTTGCATCGCACGCGAAAAAATTCACCGGTGCAGGCTTGATGGCCGCATCGAACTGCTACAAGGCGATGCCGAGCGAACGCCTTTCCCCGCATCGTGTTTCGACGTCATCACCGTGGCTTTCGGTGTCAGGAACTTTCAATGCATCGCCGCCGGACTCTCCGAATCCGTACGTCTGCTGCGAACGGGAGGACGGCTATTTATCCTCGAATTTTCCACTCCGCAGGGCAAAATATTCGGTCCGATTTACCGTTTCTATTTTCACCGAGTACTCCCGATAGTGGGCGGCATAATATCCGGAGAACGGTCAGCCTACGAATATTTGCCCGACTCGGTAAGCAAATTTCCGGAAAAGTCGCTATTTTTGCGACAGATGACGGAAGCGGGACTGGATGAATGCCATGCCGTAACGCTCATGAACGGAGTAGCCTACATATACACGGGTCAAAAAAAATGAAACGATTTTCCCCTTTATTGGTGGCCGCCATGCTGGCCCTGACACTGTCCGGATGCATCAAGCCTTCGGATATCAAACTCCGAAACGTGGAAAACGTCTCGGTGTCGATCATGGGTAATGTCCGAATCACCCTGTCGCTCGACATCGAAAACCTGTCGGGTTTCAATGTACGGGTGCAGGATATCAAACTAACCCTCCACGATAACCAGTCTGCAGAGTTGGCAGAAATCGTCGTCAACGAATCCATCTTCCTGCGCCGCCGCTCCGCACAATGTGTCGACATTCCCGTCCATGTCAAACTGAACGATCCCATAAAGGCCCTGTCATTGTTGGGATCTCTGCGCAACGGTAGTGACGATATCTTCGTTTCAGGCCAGTTCGTCCTCAAGACATGCGGGATCAAAAAGAAGGAGAAAATCGAAAACATCCCGCTGAAACGGTTTGCTTTTCAATTCGATAACGCCTTTGACCGGACCAACATCTGACTGAAACCATGAAAAAATTCCTTCTCTTTTCAATTGCCCTGTTGACCTCCTGGTCAGGCTTGCATGCACAAAGCATCGATGCATTCAAAACGCGTTTGTCGCTTCCCGATTCGATCTACCGTGTTTCGGTCTCCGTATTTGAACACGGGTCCGCTGCATCCGCCATCGATCGCTATCAGCTTCAGAAAAAAACAGAACCTGTCATCAACGGTTATCGGATCCGAATCTTTTTCGACAACAGCCAGAATGCCCGAACCGCAGCCGGAGAGGTTCAGGAAAATTTCAAGACACTCTTCCCCGACATACCCGTCTATCTCTCGTACGACGCACCTTCGTTCTTTGTCTGGGTAGGCAATTGCATGAACATCGACGAAGCTCTCGTACTTTGGGGAAAGATTAAAAATCATTTTGACAAGGCTTTCCCGGTAAGGCAGGAGATTCCGCTCGCTGAATTTTTAAAATAGACGGAATACGGAAGGCCCGTCCATCCCAAAGGGCAGAGAGCCGAATACCATCGCTGCGATTCGTTTGCGGTGCATTATGCGTATGGCCACGATCTTCAACACACAATAAGCTGTCAGGTTCTCGCACGCCAACTCACTTTCAAAACAGAGATCTCGCTCCGACCACAAAAAATAATTGCAAAAAAATGCGAAAAAAATTGTCCGAATGGGAAACACTATCATAAAAATACATACCTTTGACCCGACAAAATGTAATATTAACGAACCAAACAAAAGAGACCATGAAAAAACTTTTCTCACTTCTGGTTGTAGTTGTTGCCGCAATGGCCGTATCGTGCTGTGGCAAAGCAAAGAAAGCAGCTGCTGAAACCGAATCTGCTCAAGTAGAGGTGGTAACTGAAACGGTTGTTGAGAGTGTTGAAAGCGATTCGACCGCAACTGCCGAGGCAAGTGCTCCCGTAGAAGAAAGCGCCGAATAACTTACCGAACTAAGCGATTTAAAAAAACTCCTCGTTTTTGCGAGGAGTTTTTTTCTCTATCCCTCGGGACCGCATCACGCGTAAAAAACCGTATCCGACATCGGCCTTCTACCCTACCGGATAATTTTTTTCAATTCACCGATTTGACGGTAATCGGTCATGTCGACCTGAACCGGCACAATAGAGATATAACCGTTCGCCAACGCCCATTCATCGGTATCCCGGGCTTCGGGTTCCTGATTGAAAAAATCGCCCGTGAGCCAGAAATAGTCCTTCCCGCGAGGGTCCTGTCTGCAATAAAACTCCTCTTTCCAATACCCCTTGTTTTGACGGCATATCCGGAAACCTTTGATTTCCTCGGGTCTCCCTTTCGGGATATTGATGTTCAGGCACATATTGCTTTCGACACGGGCCGAGAGAATGTCTCCTATCACCTTCTCGGCAAATACGGATGCTGCCTCGAAATCGGCATCCATATCGTGGTCGGTCAGGGAAAGCCCAATCGACGGAGATCCATAAAAACTGGCTTCTATGGCTGCTCCCATCGTACCGGAATAAAGAACGCTGATGGCTGAATTCGATCCATGGTTGATTCCCGAAATATTGAGTGTCGGCCGATCATCCGGAAAGAGATAATCGTATCCCATCTTCACACAATCCACAGGCGTCCCCGAACAAGCGTAAACAGCCAAATCCTCGCTCTTCTCAACGGTTCGGAGATACAATGGCTGGAACATCGTAATGGCATGTGCCATACCAGATTGCGTAGTTTCAGGAGCAATTGCGACAACCCTTCCGAATTTACGGGCCACCCCGATGATCGTACGAAGTCCCTTTGCATTGACTCCATCATCGTTGGTTATGAATATAAACGGCTTTTTCATACTCTCGGCAACAGTTTGGTTTGCAAAGATAATATTTTCGTACGGAGTTCCATCCCCCGGAACGGGACAAATTTTCCATCGAATCCTCCCTCATGAAGAGAGAACTGAAAACCGCGAGAAGGAAAAGATTCGGAAAAATTTTTGTCATTAAAGAAATTACCTCTATCTTTGCACTTCCAGTACAGGAATCTCTTATGAGAACACAGGAGTCCGTAATATTCCGTACTTAATTTAACTTGTTATAAGGCAATGGATCAGTTAATCAAAATCGCAGAAGAAGCGATGTGGGAGAAAAAGGATATCCCCGCATTCAAAAGCGGCGATACCGTTACGGTTACCTATAAAATCATAGAAGGTAACAAAGAACGTCTCCAAAGTTTTCGCGGCGTGGTCATTCAGATCAAGGGCCACGGTCTCACCAAAATGTTCACCATCCGTAAAGTTTCGAACGGTGTAGGTGTAGAACGTATCTTCCCCCTTTATTCTCCGCACATCGACAGCATCGAAGTAAACAAAACAGGCGTTGTCCGTCGCGCTCGCATCTACTACCTGCGCAATCTTACCGGTAAAAAAGCCCGTATCAAAGAGAAACGTTTCGGTGGCAACAAGCAGTAGCCGAAAAATACACTCTCCCGGTTCTGACTTTCGAAACTTCTTTCGATGGAATTCAGGGAACCACAACGTAACACGAAAAATAAATGCGGCACATTATGCCGTATTTATTTTTTTCATATATTTGCCTTCCGCATGCTGTCCCCATAACCAAATTTAAAGATGTCTTGGATTTTCGCTGACCGAATAACCTTTTCCTCTCTCGAACAGGTACAGACAACGATTGTCGGACTATTTGTCTCTCCAGGTAGAAGGCCCCCGAGAAGAGGTTGTCATTACGATCCGAATCCCTCTGGGAGAAAGAGGTCGTCATGAATTCTA